>JBEKGQ010000260.1:0-8874 GCA_050012715.1 Polyangiaceae bacterium | reverse complement strand
TCAGGCTGCCGCCGAACACGGTGAAATCCTGAGCAAAGACGAACACCTTGCGCCCGTCGACGAGCCCGTGGCCGGTGACGACGCCGTCACCGAGCACCTTCTGCTGCTCCATGCCGAAGTCGACGCACCGGTGGGTCACGAAGCGGTCGAATTCCACGAAGCTGCCGGGATCCAGCAGCAAATCGATGCGCTCGCGGGCGGTGAGCTTGCCGCCCTCGTGCTGCTTCTTGATGCGATCGGCCCCGCCCCCGAGGAGGGCGCGCTCGTTCATCTCGTCAAGCCGCTGAATGGGGACGGGGGGAGGCTTCGACGGGGTCGTCATGGCTTTCGGGGCCGCACGTATAACGCAAATCGCCCCGTCAGGCGTCACTAGGCCATGCCCATCCGAAGGCCGACGTCTGCCCTGCGGCACTAGGCCATGCCCCCGTTCCCCGCTATCCTTCATGCTCACACTCGGCGGCCAGCCGCGGGGGCGATGTCCCAACCTCAGTACATTCCCGTCAATCCGTACCCCCAGGCGGGCGAAGTGCTCGAGGGAAAGTACCGCGTCGAGCAGCTCCTCGGCGAGGGAGGGATGGGCGCGGTCGCGAAGGCGACGCACATGCTGCGGCGCGCCCCGGTGGCGATCAAGTTCATGAGCCCGGCGGTCCTCGCGCTGCAGGGCGCGGTCGAGCGGTTCGTGAACGAGGGCGTGGCGGCGTCGCAGATCGACAGCGACCACGTGGTGAAGGTGTTCGACGTCGGCCGCATGCCGACGGGGGCGCCCTACCTCGTCATGGAGTTCCTCGACGGGTGCGACCTCGGGCAGCTCCTGGCGCGCGAGGGGGGTCGGCTCGACCCGATCCGCGCCGTGCACTTCACGCTGCAGATCCTCCGCGCGCTCCAGACGGCGCACGCCTCGGGGATCATCCACCGCGACATGAAGCCGTCGAACTGCTTCGTCATCAACAAGGACGGCGAGGCCGATTTCGTCAAGCTGGTCGACTTCGGCATCAGCAAGGTGCGGTCGGACGACACGCAGGCCCACCAGGCCAACCTCACGCGCACGAACAGCGCCCTCGGGACGCCGCTCTACATGTCGCCGGAGCAGGCCCGCTCGCCGCGCGACGTCGATCACCGCGCCGACCTCTACTCGGTCGGGGCCATCCTCTACGAGCTTCTCACCGGGCGGACGCCCTACGTGGCCGAGTCGGGCGAGTACACGGAGATCCTCTTCAAGATCTTCACGACCGAGCCCGAGCCTCTGCTCTCGCTGCGGCCGGACATCCACGAGGGGCTCGCGCAGGTGGTCCACCACGCCCTCGCGCGCGACCCGAACCAGCGTTTCTCGTCCGCCTCCGAGTTCGCCGAGGCGCTCGTGCCGTTCGCGGACGACCGCAGCGGGCAGGTCGTCACGCGTCTGCGGGGCGGGCGCGGGCGGAGCTTGATGCCGCCGTCGCAGGGGTACGTGCCCGGGCAACCCGGCGGCCCGGTGACGGGCGCGCGAGGGCCGGTGACGGGCACGCGAGGGCCGGTGACGGGCGCGCGAGGGCCGATCACGGGGCCGCAAGGGCCGATGGGCGGGATGCACGGGTCGGCGCCCGGCGCCCCGATGCAGACGAACCCGACGCCGGGGGACGTGCTGCGCGCGCCACGCGTGCCGACCGACGTGGGGGTGACGCGGGAGACGCCGCCGCAGGTGGGGCAGCCCGCGCCGAAGGCGAGCAAGGCGCCCCTCGTGGTGGCGTTCGTCGCGGTGGTGCTGCTCTGCGCGGGCGGAGGGGTGTTCGTCTACAAGAGCCGCCAGGCGCCCGCGCCCGCGGCGACGCGCGATCCGGTGGAGACGGCGACGGTCGTCGCGCCGCCGCCGCCGTCGCTCCTGCCGTCGACGGGGATCCCCTCCGCGTCGCTGTCCCCGCTGCCGTCGGCGACGCTCGCGCCCTCCGCGTCGTCGGCGTCCACGACGGCGGCGCCTCCGCCGGGGCAGGCGGGCAACCAGGCGGCCCCGCCGGGCAACGCGAACGGCGCCCCTTCGAACAAGGTGAAACCGCCGGTGCCGGTGAACCTCAACGGTGTGCAGCCGCATTTCTAGCTCGACCCTTTTCGCAACTCGATAGAGCCTGCGCGAGAGCCTTCATGAGAAACGTCTCCCGATCCGCCATTCTGCTGTTCGCTGCGCTCCTCACGGCGCAACCCGCGTTCGCGCAGCCGCGCCCGGCCGGCCCGGCCGCGGTCGACGTGCGCTCGCAGCTCACCGAGAACGCCCGCAAGGCGTGGGATGCGGCCAAGCAGCTGGCCGAAGCGAGGGACTACAAGGGCGCGCTCGTCGAGCTCCAGCGCGCGTACGACCTGTCGAACAACCCGCGCATCCTCTTCAACGTGGGCGCGCTCGAGAAGCTGCTCACCCACTACGCGCGCGCGGTCGACGCGTGGGAGAAGGAGCTGCGGGAGGGCCGGGGCAAGCTGACGCCGACGGAAGAGGGCGAGGCGCGGAGCTCGATCGCGATCGTGCAGCAGTTCGTGACGACGATCGACGTGTCGGCCAACGAGCCGGACGCGACGCTGTTCATCGACGACTACCCGGTGGGCAAGACGCCGTTCGGCGGCCCGGTGAAGATCGACGTCGGCCGGCGGGTGCTGCGCATGTCGAAGGACGGCTTCGTCGACGCGGTGCAGACGGTCGACGTGGCGTCGGGCGCGCGCACGCCGTTCAACTTCGTCCTCGAGCCGAAGAACAAGACGGCGCTCGTGTCGGTCACGGTGGGCGGCGCGCCGAGCGCCACCGTGTTCATCGACGGCAAGGACATGGGGCCCGCGCCCTTCAAGGGCTCGCTGACGGCGGAGCGGCACACGATCGAGGCCCGCTCGCCGGGGTACGTGACGGTCGGACAGACGGTCGACGTGCTCTACAAGCAGCCGATGAGCCTCGTGCTTTCGCTCTCGCAGGAGCGTCACGAGGGCCGGCTGAAGGTGACGGCGCCGGAGGGGGCCGAGATCGCCATCGACGAGAAGAAGGTCGGGTCGGGGACGTGGGAGGGTGTGGTCTCGACCACCGGCGGACACCAGCTCGTCGTGACTCACCCTGGTTTCCAGACATACTCCACGGAGGTCTTCGTCGCGGACGACCAGACGCGGGAGGTCAACGTGCCGCTGAACCGGGAGGTTGGCACGAGCTGGGTGGCGTGGGGCGTGGGGTCACTCCTTGTGGTGACTGGCGGGATCGTCGCCGGGTACTTTGTATTCAAGCCCGCCAACCAGAGTCCGTTCGTGGGGGATCTTGCGCCGGGGACGACGACGTCGAGCCACGGGATTCACTTCTAGGTCGAGGGAGAGACGATGCGCAGTTTCAATTCGAAGGCGCTGGCGCTCGGCATCGCGGCGATCGCGGCGTCGGGGATGTCGAGCAGCGCCGGTTGCTCGTCGACGAAGCCGACGGAGATCATCCCGGGCGCGCTGACCCAGGTGCAGGTGCCGAAGGATCTGGCCGGCATCCAGGTCGAGGTGGTGGGACCGGACGGGACGGACCACTTCTGCAACGGCTACGCGGTGTCGAACGGCCTGGTGGAGCTTCCGAGCACCCTCGGCGTCATCGCGGGGGCCCCGAACTCGACGATCCGCATCATCATCCGCGGCTACGACAACGCGACCAGCAACGACCTGCTCAGCTGCAACCACCTCACCGTCGACCAGCAGATGTACGCGCCGGGGACGGGCTCTCCCCCGCGGGTCCTGCGCGAAGCGGTGCTGACGTTCGTCGATCAGCAGGAGCTCTTCCTGCCGATGTCGCTCAGCTACTCCTGCTACGACATGGACTGCTCCACGACGGGCACGGACCAGACGTGCATCGCCGGCCAGTGCGCCAGTGACGCCGTCAACTCCGCCACGCTGCCGGCCTTCTCCCCCGGAATGGTCGACGGCACGCAGCAGTGCTTCGACCCGAACCAGTGCTTCGACGAGGAGCAGCCCGCGGTGCTCGTCGATCCGACCTCGTGTACCTACGAGGTCCCGCCGACGCTGGCGGCGGCGGGGTCCGGGCTCAACGTGAAGATCGCGTACACCGACGAGACGTGGGTGACCGACCCGGTGACGGGGCTCGTCACGGCGCAGGCCGGCGTGCCGACGGAAGAGGAGGTCCTCAGCACGGATCAGAACGAGGGCTTCTACATCCCGGATCCGACGAAGCCCACGCAGTTCGCCCTGGCGCACGGGCTCTGCCTCCTGCAGCAGGCGGTGGCGGACCCGACCGCGAACAACAAGCCGCCGCCCAACGGGCCGGCGACGTTCCACACGATTTCGGACGTCGAGGTCGCGGTGGGTTGTCCGTCGAAGCTGCCGCTCTTGCCGTTCTGCGCGGCGGAGCAGCACGGCAACGTGTCGTCGGGGACGTCGCCGGCGGTGCTGTGCAACGCGCCGGTGACGCTCGAGCCGGCGCCGAGCGCGGTGTACATCGCGATGGATAACTCCGCGTCGATGGGCGGCAACAGCGGAGGCGCCATGTACGGTGCCTTCGGCGCGAAGGGCGCGGCGACGGCGCTGAACCTGTCGTTCGCCTTCCCGGTCTTCAAGCACACGTACATCGCGTTCGATTTCCTCGACCACGAGCTCAGCGACTGCAACGGCGGGAACACGTCGTACCTGTCGCCGCTGATCCCCTTCGGCCTCGCGAGCGCGGTTCAGCCCCAGGTGGCGGCGGAGCTGCTCAATCCCCCGTCACCGCCCAACGACACCACTCCGGACAACGGTCCCGAGACGTACCAGAACCCTTCGCCCCTCTATCTCGACGGCGCGCTCGGCCCCAAGGCCATTTATCAGGCCATCATCAATCTGCAGGCGACGCTCAAGAGCGAGGGTGGAATCCAGGGAGGGCTCAACGTCGGCGCGGCGATGCTGTTCGTGAACCGCTATCCGACCCCGCCGTCGACGGGCGATGCCGGCGCGGGCGGCGCGGACTCGGGCACGGACTACCCCATCACGGCGACGGACTGCAAGACGGTGGCGTCCTCCACGACCGACCCGAATTGCGGCACCGATCCGAACTGCCAGGATCTCGCGAGCGAGGCCAAGACGCAGTACCAGCAGAACGGCCTCCAGACGTACTTCGTGGTCCTGAACGACCAGGAGCTGGAAGGCGCCCAGGTCGTGCAGTTCTACAAGAACGTCGCGGCGAGCGCGGGTGCGGGCGTGAGCGTGATCGACGCGACCATGGCGTCGAGCCCTCAGGCGCTGCTCGGGTCCTTCGAATCGCAGCTCTTCTCGGCGGCGACGTGCCTCTACGACCTACCGACCGGCATCGACTCGAACGCGCAGCTCGCGATCGAGGTGCCGCCGGGGGTGCTCGGGAACATGCTCACCACCTCGGTCCCCAGCACGATCCCGGCGGCGGTGGGCACCCCCTGCACCGCGGCGAACGCCTCGAGCGTGAACGGCTGGAGCATCGACAACGGCCACATCCGCATCTGCGGCATGGCCTGCAGCACCGTGCAGGGCATCATCGGGGCAACCGTGACGCAGGCATTCGCGGCGGCCGAGGGTGACGCCGGTATGGACGCCGGCATCCCCACCGCGCCCGATGGCGGACCGCTGTCGGTGCCCGACGTGCCGCTCGTCATCACCGAGAACTGCGTCGACGGCGGCGAGAGCTTCTGAGAGCGGGCCTCAGGGCCCGAAGGCGACGCCGAGGAACGGGCCCAGGGAGATCTGCGGGCCCGTCGCCACGTGGTACTGCGGGTTGTTGATGAACGCCCCGCTGCTGCCGAAGGGCGTCGCCGGCAGCGCCGGGAGGGTGTTCGACCCGGTGATGCTCGCGTTGTCGGCGAGGAGCTGAACGCCGATGGCCAGGGCGAAGGTCGGCGAGACGCGGATGTGCAGCGCGCCCTCCGCGCTGATGGCGGGCGACACGTAGCCGACGCCGCGGGGCGGGAGGGTGCTGCTGTCGCCCCCCGAGTCGGTCGCCGTGCGGTTCATGACGATCTCGCGGTAGGAGACGCCGACGCCGCCGGCGAAGGTGCCGCGCAGCAGGTGGTTCTGGAAGGTGGCGCGCGCGCGGATGGCCGCCATCCCGCCGCCGCGCACGAAGGTGAACGACTCGGTCCGCGCCGGGGCCGACGCCGGGACGAGGCTGCCGCCGGAGCCGCCGACGGGCGCGCCGGTGTACGTCGCCTTCTGGTCCGTCGTGTCGCCGTAGCCGGCGAGGAAGAGCTCGAAGCCGACGGGGTCGAACGTGTACCCGAAGTAGCCGTAGAGGCCCCCGCCGATGGGCTCGGGCGTGCTGCAGCTCGCCGCGCCGAGGTTGGCGCAGCTCGTCTCGATCTCGTCGCCCGTGCCGCCGATGCCGAAGGCGCCCAGCAGACCCAGGCCGCCGTAGATCCCGGCGATGGCGCGCGCGCCCTCGATCACCTCGCCCCCGGTCGCCGCCCCCTGGGAGAGCGTCACCGTCTCGGCCCACGTCTGTCGCTCCCCGAGCGCCATCGACTTTTCGTAGCGCTGGAAGCCGTCACGCGTGACGACGACGGTGTGCGGCCCGGGCGCGACGTCGCCCGAGAAGGCGCCCTCGCCGCGGACGATGCCGTCGACGAAGATGCTGCCCTTGCCGTCGTTGGTGCGGATCTGGATGTGCGCGGCGGTGGCGGACGACACGAGGTCGACCGCGGCGTGCGACCCGGCCTGCAGCTCCACCGTCTGCGCCTCGGCCTGCGCGGTCGCGCTCTTGCCGGCGATGGTGTGCGTGCCCGGCGCGAGATCGCCCTCCCACGGCGTGACGCCGACGTCGACGCCGTCGACGATGACGCGCAGCGGCTCGGGCCCGGCGGAGTGCACGACGATGTGCCCCTGCGACGCGGCGGCGGCGAGCTTGACCTCGACGATGGCGGTGCCCTCGACCGCGACGTCGGCGTGGCCGGAGAAGGCGCCGAAGCCGGCCTTGGTGACGCGCACGTCGTGCCCACCGGAGGTGACGCGGATGAGCACGGGCACCGGGGACACGCCGACGGGCTTCCCGTCGAGCTCGACCTGGGCGCCGGGCTCCGCGATGCGGATCGAGAGCCACCCGGTGACGGCGGAGAGCTCCTTGAGGCGCTTCGCGACGAGCGCCTTCTCCACCGGGCCGAGCTTGCCCGCGTAGGTCGTCTGCGCGTCGTTGTAGGCCTCGTAGGCTTCGCCCGGCCGGCCGAGGCCGTAGAACGCGTCGGCCACGCCCATCAGCGCCCGCAGGCTCGGCGAGGCGAGGTTCGCCGACTGGTAGTGCCCGAGCGCACCCGCGTAGTCCTTGGACCGGGTCGCCTTGTCGCCGGCGGCGATCTCCACCAGGGCGGCGGCCGGCTGGGCGAGCGCGGACAGCGGCGCCGAGGCCAGGGACAGCGCGAGGAAGATCGCGAGCGAGCGCGGATGACGCGGAGACACTTGAGCTTGGAAGGTATTGAAGGGTGGCAGATGCCGTCAACGAGAAGTCGCGGGCGGGTCGACGTAATCGACGGTCTCGCCGCGGAAGGTACGGAGGGTCGTCGTCGTCACCCCGCCGGAGGACTTGCGCTCGACGATGTAATCGGTTCCCAGGGGCACCTTGCCGCGCCCCCCCGGCGTGTCGCAGATGAGCCGCGGCAGCGCGATGCCCGAGAGGCGCCCCTGGAGGCGCGCCATGAGCTCGACGCCGCGCGCGAGCGGCGTCCGGAGGTGACCCGTGCCGCGCACCGGGTCCGCCTGCAGGAGGTAGTACGGCCGCACGCGCGCGCGCACGAGGCCGCGGAAGAGCGCCTCGAGGACGGCGGCGTCGTCGTTCACCCCGGCGAGGAGCACCGTCTGGTTCATCACGGGGAAGCCGGCGTCGGCGAGGCGCTGGCAGGCGCCGAGGGACTCCGGCGTGAGCTCCGCGGGGTGGTTGAAGTGCGTCATCACCCAGAGGGGGTGGTGCGGCCGCAGGGCATCGAGCAGCTCCGACGTGATGCGCATCGGGAGCGTCACCGGAACGCGCGTGGCGAGCCGGATCGTCTCGACGCTCGGCACCTCGCGCACGGCGGCGACGAGGCGCGCGAGGCGGTCGGTGGCCATCGCGAGGGGGTCCCCGCCGCTCAGGATGACGTCGCGCACCTCGGGATGCGCCTTTAGCCAGTCGAGGGCCGGCCGGAGCTCGTCGAGCGGGACCGGACCGTCGCCCCCGCCGACGATGCGCGACCGGGTGCAGAAGCGGCAGTAGACGGCGCACTGGTCGGTGGCGAGGAGGAGCACGCGATCCGGGTATCGCTGCACGAGCTGCGGGGCGACCTCGTGGGCTTCCTCGCCGAGCGGGTCGGCCAGGTCCCCCGTGACGACCTCGGCCTCGCGCGCGTCGGGGACACACTGGCGGCGCACCGGGCACGCGGGGTCGTCGGGGTCGACGAGGGAGAGGTAATACGGCGTGATGCGCATCGGCAACCCCTGCCGCTCCGCGCGGCGCGCCCCGTCGAGCTCCCGCTCGGTGAGCGGCAGGGCCCGCGCGAGCTCGTCGACCGAGCCCACCGCGTGGCGGAGCTGCCATCGCCAGTCGCCCCATTCGGCCCCGGGCGCGTCGTGGCCGGCGGCCTTTCCCCGCACCAGAGACGACACCTCCCGGAGCGCCACCATCGACGCTGCCCTTAGCGCGCGTCGGCCCCCGCGTCGACCGAGGGAAGCTGCACGTTGACCTGCCCGAGCGCCGTCTCGTCGATCTTCACCGGGTACTGCTTGCGGAGGTCGTCGAGGAGCGCGACCTCGCGGGCGTGGATGGTGTCCTGCGCGAGCTTCACGCGGATCTGCCGCTCGGAGTCCTCGAAGCTGCGGTCGTGCGCCTCGGTGCGGGCGGTGAGCTTCACGACGTAGTACTTGCCGCCGGCGACCTTCACGACGCGCGGGAGGACGTCGCCCACCTTGGCGACCTCGAAGACG
>JBEKGQ010000259.1:0-13463 GCA_050012715.1 Polyangiaceae bacterium | reverse complement strand
CGAGGACCCCGGCGTCGTTCGCGCGGATCTTGGGGACGATGAAGAGGGTGAGGCCCTTGGTGCCGGCGGGCGCCCCGTCGACGCGCGCGAGCACGAGGTGGACGATGTTGCCGGCCAGATCGTGGTCGCCGCCGGAGATGAAGATCTTCGTCCCGCGGATCGAGTAGCTGCCGTCGGGGTTGCGCGTCGCGCTCGTCTTCGCGCTGCCGACGTCGCTTCCCGCCTGCGGCTCGGTGAGGCACATCGTGCCGCCCCACTCGCCGCCGAACATGCGCGCGCAGTAGAGCTTCTTCTGCTCGGGCGTCCCGAACGACTCGATGACCTCCGACGCGCCGAACGCCAGCCCGGCGTACATCGAGAAGGCGGTGTTCGCCCCGCAGATCATCTCCTCGACCATGACCTGGAGCGCGTGCGGCGCGCCGGCCCCGCCGAACTCGGCGTCGACCGCGATCTGCTTCCAGCCCGCCTCGTAGAGGCTCTTCCACGCGGCCTTGAAGCCCTGCGGCGTGATGACCTTGCCGTCGACGACCTTGCAGCCCTCGGCGTCGGCCGGCGCGTTGAGCGGCCCGATGACCTCGCGGCACCACCGGTAGCACTCGGTCAGCGTCGCGCGGCACTCGTCCGGACCCCACGCCTCGAAGGGCGCCTTGTTCAGCAGCTCGTCCAGGTGGAACTGCTCGAAGAGCAGGAACTGCACCTCGCGCAGATCGGCCTTGTACCGGTTGATCGCTTGGATGGGCTTGGACACGGGCGGTCTCCTCAGCTGAATGAATCGCCATTCAGTGTAGTGCCGCGCCGCATCAGGCGCCAGTCGCCTCCGCGCCGAGACCTAGAGCTCGGCCCGGACGAGCACGAACTTGTTGCAGAGGGTCGTGTCCGTCACCAGGTCGTACTTCTTCGCCGCGACCTCGCTCTTCAGGCCGCCGACGCGCCCGTGCTCGGTGACGAAGAACATGACCTTCGCGCCCTCGTCGCGCTTCTTCTTCATCCACGTGGTGAAGGTCGCGCCGGTCGACACGAACGCCGGGATGTGGTTGCCGGTGTAGAAGTTCTCGCCCTTCCAGTTCATCTGGTAGGCGACCAGCATCTCGTCGGAGGACGCGCGGTTCGAGTAGTAGGCCTCGATCACCTCGTGCTGTCCCCAGTGTTGCGCCGTCTTCTCCATGTAGACGTCGAGGCCCCAGAGGCCCCAGCACAGCGCGAAGGCGCACATCGCGACCACCGCGTGCCTTCGCACCGCGCGCACCGCGAGGCCCAGCGAGAGCAGCACCGCCACCGCGCCGAAGCCGGTGAGGGCGCCCGCGAAGTCGAGCGACTCGGGCCACGAGCGGCGGTAGTTGTACGTGAAGAGCTGGAGCAGGCGGATCGCCCCCGGCTGGTCCGCGCCCTCGGGCTTGATGATGAGGTCCCGCGCCACGAGCACGAGGAGCAGCGCGCCCGCGGCGGCGCCGGCCGCGAGCATCCGCGAGGCGTGGGCCTTCGCTCCGTCCTCGGTCGCCGCGTCTTCCACCGCGGCGTCGGCGCTCTTCTCGCGGTCCCGGAACAGCCACACGAAGCCGGCCGTCATCGCGACGCCGCACGCGAAGAGCACCCCCCCCATCGGCAGCGAGGCGTTGCCGAGGTGCCCGTCCGGCTTCGTCCCGAGGAACGAGCCGGGGAGCATCCGCGCGATCCCGAGCGTCATCAGGCCCGCGCCGCCGAAGAGCCCCAGCGCATAGGCGCCGAACGCTCCCCCCTCGGCCAGCGGCTTCTTGCCGAGCATGTCGTCGAGCACGATGCCGACGAGCATCGCGACCGGAGGAACCGCCGGGAAGATGTAGTGGTGGAACTTGGTCCCCATGAAGGAGAACAGCGCGAACGCGAAGAGGAACCACATGCAGAGGAGCACCGAGGTGTCGGCCCGGTCGTTGTCCTGGGTCGACGTGCCGCGGCGCAGCCACCAGAGGAGCCCCACCGGCGCGAGGCCGGTCCACGGGAAGAGCGCGTACCCGAGCTGCCAGACGTAGAAGCGGAAGCTCGTGTCGTCCCCCTCGTTCGTGTCGTGAACGTGGTGGAACGCGCGGTTGAACATGTCGTGGAAGATGAGCCGGTCGGTGAACGGGCTCCCGTGGCGGACGTACATCGCCACGTACCAGGGCAGGGCGACGGCCAGGATGATGAGGAGACCGCCGACGATCTCGAACTGGGTCAGCTCGCGGACGATGCGCTGCAGGCGCGCGTAGATCTCCTCGCCCGGGCGCGACGCGCACAGGTACGCGAACGTCATCAGCATCGGAAGGCCGAAGCCGGCGGGACCCTTGCCCAGCGTGGCGAGCGCGGCGAAGAACCAGGCCGCCAGGTAGTAGAGGCGACGCGTGCGGCGCTCGCCCCAGCTCATGTAGAGCACGAACCCGAGCACCGCCGCCCAGAGGAGCCCCTGGAGCGCGGGCTCGAACGCCGCCACCGTGCGCCAAACCGCCGGGAAGAACCCCTCCGGCGTCGCCCCCGTCGAGTGCGGGATGCTCGCCGGCGTCGTCAGGTGGCAGTCCTCGTTGCCGGGCAGGCCGCAGTTGCCGCCGCCCGAGCCGCTCCAGAACTCGTCCCAGTGCGGGCGGAAGCCGTGGGCCCCCGGCTTCCACACCAGCTCGAAGTTCCGCGACACGAGATAGAGGATCTGCGGCAGGGCGCAGACGAGGATGATCCCGAACACCAGGTGCCACGCGGTCAGCCGCCAGGCGGTTCGGCCGACCTTCACCTCGTAGGCGCGCGCGCGACGATGGTCAGCAGCACGACCGGGGCCCGGACCGCCCACTCCGGGTGGTAGTAGGGCTTCATCCCGTCGCCCACGAGCATCTTGTCCGGCATGTAGTGGACGCCGAGCGTCGCCATCGCGATCGCCTGCATCCACATGTCGAACACCGGCTTGCTCCAGAACCAGCCGTCCTGCGCCCACCAGAGGCTGATCCAGTCGTCCTTCGCGAGGATCTCGCGCGAGACTTCGCCGTAGTGCGTTTCCCACGGATCCCACAGGGCGTAGCTGCCCATGCACGGGAACATCAGCGCGGCGGCGATGACCACGAGCCAGAAGCCGTGGCGCTTCCAGAGGGGACGCTCTTCGCCGTCCTCGTCCGTCTTCCACACGCCGAGGCTCTGGCCGAGCCGGAACAGGGTGACGACGCCGCCGACGAAGGTGAGCGTGACCACGATTCCCCAGCCGATCTGGGGCAGGCCGCGGCCGGCGTGGGCGAAGCCGAGGGCGAGACAGAAGAGGACGAACGCCCCGAGGAAGCCGGCGATGGGCGCCGCGAGCTGGCGGAGGGTGCGCGACGAGACGACGCGCTCGTCCCGGTCGTCGAACGTGCCGAGGAGGTCCATCACGCCCCACGACGCGACGCAGACGAGCAGCGCGCCGATGGGAACGCCCCAGCGGAGCTGCCCCGGGTGGGCCATCATCAGCAACGCGGCGATGGAACCGACGATCGCGGTGACCCCGCCCCGGAGCCATCGCAGCGGGTTGCCACGTCGCAGGAGCGGCGCGCTCGGCGCGGGCGGCGCGTCGGCGGTCTCGGGCCACGGCGGAGCCGGGTCGACGGGCGGCACGGCGTCCTTCGTGCTGCGAGCGGGCTCGTCGGCCTTGGCGGCCTCGTCGGCCTTCGCGGGCTCGTCGGCCTTCGCGGGCTCGTTGGCTTTCGCGGCGTCCTTCGGCGCGGGCTCGGAAGCGGTGGCGGCCTTCTTGGCCGGCGCGGTGGCCGCGACCGGGGCGTCGCTCCGGTTCACCGGCTCCAGCAAGAAAACGACGAACGCCCCCAGGAAGCAGGCCGCGGCTCCGCCCCAGAGGAGCGCCGACACCATCGTTCCGGCCGCAATTTCGCTGCCGGACATCATGAGGACGAGGTTCAGCGCGACGAGCGCGACGCCCCCGATGGTAAGCCCACGCCGCGCCATCCCCAGGGGGAACGGCCTGGAGGGCACGCTGCTCTTGGTGTCGCTCATGGGCGGCGCCGGAGGGATTAGCAACTTTGGGCTCCCGGGACTAGCTACTCACGCGGGATCGGGTCGGCGAGGCCGAACATATCGGCCGGGCCGGACTACGGAGCCTCCTGGCTCTTCCCGTTGAATCGCCAGCCGCGGATGCGCACCGCCGGCGACACGAAGGCCCCCGAGTCGCTCCACATCGTCGGGATGGCCTTGCGCTCGCGCGTCATTCCGTCGCACCGCGCGAGGCCCTCGAGCAGGCTGTCCGTGAAGCGCATGTTGCCGACCGCGCGCCCGAGCTTGCCGTTCTCGACGAGGAAGCACCCGTCCCGCGTGAGCCCGGTCATCACGGCGCGGCGCGGGTCGAGCAGGCCGTTGACGTAGTGCAGGCGGCACACGTAGAGCCCGCGCTCGACGCCCGCGAGGAGCTCGTCCACGCCCGCCGCCGTGCCCGCTCCGAGCATGAGCGACGTGGGGCCCACGCCGCCGGGGGAGCCCGGCGTGGGGAGCTGCGCGCTGCCCGTGGAGGTGGCGCCCATCCGGGCGGCGTACGTGCGGTCGTAGAGGATCGCGCGCGCGATGCCCTTCTCGACGAGCGGGACGCGACGCTTCCGACGCCATCGCCGGTGATGCGCTCGCCGAGGCGGCCGGCCATGGGGCTCGTCCCCTGCTCGACCTCGGACGCCGCGAACGCGATGGCGGCGAGCCACTCGAGGAGCTCGCTCATCGCCTCGGGCTCCAGGACGACGTCGTAGGAGCCGGCGTCGAGCGACACCGGGTCGGTCGACATGCGGCAGACCCGGATCGCGCGCTCGGTCTCCTCCGCGAGGCGCAGCGCGCGGACGTCGCCGTGCACCTGTCCGCCGTACCCCGCGGGGCCGCCCGCCCCCGGCGTCGCCAGGGCCCACACGCGGAAGCTCGCCGCCGTGCCGTCGTGAGCCCGGGCGCAGCCGCCGGTGGTGGCCAGCGCCTGCGACGCGGACGACGTCTCCAGCATCCCGGCGCTCACGAGCCCCGCGTCGCGGATGGCGTCGAGCACCGGCGCGAGCAGCTCGACCCGCTCCTCCGGCGTCGCGCGCGCCGTGGCCGCGACGTAGCGGTCCGGGCGCGGGCCGGCCGGCTCGTCGCCGCGCGTGAAGCCCGGGAAGGCCTCGACCTCGGGGACGAGCATCGCCGCCCGCCCCGTCGCCCGCACCGCGTCGACGAGGGCGTCGCGCTCGAGGCGGCTCGTCACCGTCTCGGCGACGCGCGTCCCGCGCGCCACGCGCACGACCGCCTGCGGCTCGGCGAGCTGCATGTGCTGGCCCAGCTCGCCGATGGCGAACCGCGCGCACCCGCGCTCGGCCACGCGCAGATAGAGCTCCGCCTCCGCTTCGCCCGCCGCCCGGAGGACGTCCTGGCCGAGCGCCAGCAGGTCCTCCGCCGTCACGACGCGCTCCCCACGGTGACGTCGCGGAAGCGCGCCGGGCTCGCGCCGTGCCCCACGTGCATGATCTGCATCGGGTCGCCCTTGCCGCAGGACGTGATGCCCCAGAGGCGCCAGTCGCGCTCGTCGCAGACCGCGTCGCACGAGCCCCAGAAGCGCGGTGTGATGCCGGTGTAGAAGGGATCGCGGAGGAGGCGCGTGCGCTTGCCGTGCTTGATCTCCCAGGCGATCTCGCACGAGAACTGGAAGTTGAGGCGGATGTCGTCGATGCTCCAGCTCTTGTCGGTGGCGATGAGGAGCCCGTCGTCCGTCCCCGCGACGAGGTCCTCGAGCCCGCCGGCCGCGCCCGCCTCGAGCGACACGTTGACCATCCGGATGATCGGCGTCCGGTTCCAGCTGTCCGCGCGCATCGTGCCGGTCGACGGGCGCCCCAGCGCCGCCGCCGTCTCGCGGCTCGAGAGGTAGTCGACGAAGAGCCCACGCTCGATGAGCGCGCGCTTGCCCGCCGGCACGCCCTCGTCGTCCCAGCCGAAGGTGCCGTTGCCGCTCGCCGTCGTCGCGTCGGCGACGATGGTCACGAGCGGCGAGCCGTACTGGAGCTTGCCGAGCAATCGCGGCTGCAAGAACGAGCCGCCCGCGAGGGAGATCTCGGTCCCGAGGGCGCGGTCGAGCTCCGTCGGGTGGCCGCAGGACTCGTGGATCTGGAGGGCCACCTGGCTCGACTCGAGGAGCACGGTGCGGGTCCCCGCCGGGCAGAGCGGAGCCGTGAGCAGGGCGAGCACCTCGTCCCGCACGCGGTCCACGTTGCCGGCGAGATCGAGCGCCGCGACGCGCTCCCACCCCGCCTGGAAGCCGTCGCCCCCCTGCCAGGTGGGGTAGCTCCGGCGCTGCGAGACGCCGTCGGCGGAGCTGGCGAAGACGTGCATGCCGCACGCGCCGAAGGTGAACGTCTGCGTCACGTCCGTGCCCTCGGTCGTGAGGAGGCGCTTGGTCTGCCGGGTCCAGTCCATCCAGGCCTCGGCGGACTTGAGCCGGTCGTCGCCCGCGCGGAGCGCGCGCACCGGGGCGTCGAGCGTGGCGAGCTTGGTCTCGAGCGGAACGGAGAAGGGATCGACCGCGAGCGGCGTGACGTAGACGCCGCGCGACGCTTCGCGCTCCGGGAACGCGACCGGCACCCGCGCCACCGCGGCCGAGGCGCGCGCGATGGCCAGGGCCCGAGCGGCGGTCGCGAGGAGGGCTCCCTCGCTCGTGTCCGCGGAGCACGCGAAGCCCCACGTCTTGGTGCCGAGGACGCGGATGCCGACGCCGCGCGACGCCTCGGCGGTGACCTGCTCGGGGCGACCGTCGCGCACGCGCAGGCGCTCGCCCCCGTCGTCGACGAGGCGCACCTCGGCGTAGCGCACGTCGGGCTGCTTGCGGAGCCACGCGAGGGCGGCCTCGAGAGAAGCGTCGGTCATGGGCAGGAGCGCGAGCCTACCACCGGCGAGACTCCCCGGTCGGGCTCGGCCCCTCCGGGGTTCGCCCCCTCAGAGCTCGTCGACCAGCTTGCGCGCCTCCTCGAGCCGGGCCTTCGCGCCGAGCATCGTCGCGAGCTGCCGGCGAGCGTCCTCGACGACCTCCGGCGGCGCTCGATCGACGAAGCCCGGCGACGCGAGCTTCTTCTGGAGCGCCGCGATGTCCTTCTCGAGCTTCTTCAGCTCGCGCTCGATCCGGGCGAGCTCCTCCTTCGGGTCGACGAGGCCCTTCAGCGTTACCAGCACCTCGATGGGGCCGTGGGCGCCGGCGACCATGCTCACGGTGGTCCCCTTGTCGCGGGCGCTCTCCGGCGCCTCGAACACCGGATCGCCGGCGGTCTTCACGAGCAGGCGGATCGCCTCCGCGTGGCCGCGCAGGAACGCGACGACCTCCGGGTTGCCCGACCGGATGCGGACCGGCACCTCTGCCTTCTTGTCGATGTCGTGCTCGCTGCGCACGGTGCGCGCCGCCGAGACGACGCCCTGGAGCGTCTCCATCCACGCCTCGACCTCGAGCGACCGCGAGGCGGTCTTCTCGTCCGGCGTCGGATACGGCCCGAAGGCCACGCTCGCCTTGCGCGACGCGGGCCGCGGCACGCGCTGCCAGAGCTCCTCGGTGATGAACGGCATCATCGGGTGGAGGAGCCGGAGGCTCCCCTCGAGGACGTACGCGAGCGTCGCCTGCATCTCGGGCACCTGGTCGGGGCGGAGGAACGAGCCGTCGGTCTGCTTGCGCAGGATGGGCTTCGCGAGCTCGAGGTACCAGTCGCACAGATCGCTCCAGAAGAAGTGGTAGGCGGCGTGGGCCGCCTCGTCGATGCGGAAGGCGCCGAGCCCGTCGTGCGCGGCGGCGGCGGCCGCCGCGAAGCGGGAGCGGATCCAGCGGTTGTAGAAGGCCTTGGGCGGGACGTGGTCGCGGTCGTCCCGCCAGGCGAAGTCGCCCACGAGGTCGAGCGCGAGGCGCGTCGCGTTCCACATCTTGTTGAGGAAGTGCTTGTTCCCCTCGATGCGCCGGGGCGCGAGGGCGATGCGCTTGTTGCTCGGCGGGTACGTCGCCAGCGTGAACCGCACCGCGTCCGCGCCGAACGCCGGGAAGCCGGTGCCCATGGCGGCGGCGGAGGGGTAGGCCTTCTTGAACTTGGCGAGGGCCTCCGCCTCGGCGGCGCCGGGCATCGTCTTCGCGACCATGTCGGTGAAGGTCGCGCCGTTCACGAGGTCGAGCGGGTCGATGACGTTGCCCTTCACCTTGCTCATCTTGTCGCCGGTCTCGTCGACGATGAGCCCGGAGAGGAGCACGCGGCGGAACGGGACCTCGCCCATGAAGTGCAGGCCGAACATCATCATGCGGGCGACCCAGAAGAAGAGGATGTCGTAGCCCGTCTCGAGATCGCTCGCGGGGTAGAACTTCTTCAGCGCCGGCGTCTCGTCGGGCCATCCCTGGGTCGAGAAGGGCCAGAGCGCCGAGCTGAACCACGTGTCGAGGACATCGGCGTCCTGGGTCCACTCGGGCCCGAGGTCCTTCGGCTTCTCGCGCGCGACGACGATGCGCCCGTCGGGGTGGTGCCACGCGGGGATCTGGTGCCCCCACCAGAGCTGGCGCGAGACGCACCAGTCCTGGATGTTCTCCATGAAGTGGTCGTACGTCTTCACCCACTCGGCGGGGATGATCTCGGTCTTGCCCGAGTGCACCGCCTCGAGCGCCTTCTTCGCCATGCCCTCCATCTTCAGGAACCACTGCGTCGAGATCATCGGCTCGACCACGCCGCCGGAGCGCTGGCAGCGGGGCAAGGTGAGCGTGTGCGGCTTCGTGCCTCGCGCGAAGCCCTTGTCGGCGAGGGCCTTCTTCACCGCGCGCCGCGCGTCCTTGCGGTCCATGCCGGCGAACGGCCCGGCGTTGGCGTTCATCGTGCCGTCGAGCTCGAGGACGTTGATCTCCTCGAGGTGGTGGCGCTTGCCGGTCGCGAAGTCGTTGAAGTCGTGCGCGGGCGTGACCTTCACCGCGCCGGTGCCGAACTTCGGGTCGACGAGGATGGCGTCGGTGACGATCGGGAACGTGCGGTCGACGAAGGGGTGCTTGACGCGCTTGCCGTGGAGCGCGGTGTAGCGGGGGTCGTCGGGGTGCACCGCGACGGCGGTGTCGCCGAGCATCGTCTCCGGCCGCGTCGTCGCCACGACGATCTCGCCGCCGCCCTCCACCTCGTACGCGAACTCGAAGAGCTCCCCGTTCGCGCCCTCCTCGTTCTCGACCTCGAGGTCGCTGAGCGACGTCATGCACTCGGGGCACCAGTTGATGAGGCGCGTGGCGCGGTACATCAGGCCCTGCTCGAACAGGCGGACGAACGCCTCCGTCACGGCGCGCGACAGATCCGGATCCATCGTGAACTTGGCGCGCGACCAGTCGGGGCTGGCGCCGAGGATGCGCTGCTGGAGGAGGATGCGGTCGCCGGTCTCCCGCCGCCATTCCCACACCCGCGCGACGAATGCCTCGCGCCCGAGGTCGTGCCGGCTCTTGCCTTCGCGGGCGAGGCCGCGCTCGACGACGAGCTGCGTGGCGATGCCGGCGTGGTCGGTGCCGGGCTGCCAGAGGGTGTTGAAGCCGCGCATGCGGTGCCAGCGGACGAGGGTGTCCTCGAGGGTGCACCGCTGGGCGTGACCCATGTGGAGCGACCCGGTGACGTTGGGCGGCGGCATGGGGACGACGTAGACGGGGCGCGTGTCCGTCGGGGAGTCGGTGGCGGAGAAGACGCCGTGCTGCTCCCAGAAGGCATACCAGCGGGGCTCGACGAGCGCGGGGTCGTACGGCTGATCGAGGGTGGGGGTGGGGCTCGCGTCCGACATGGGGAAGGAGCGAACTAGCACAGGGAGGGGAGGAGGTTCAGCGCGTGACGAGGCCTCCTCCCTCGCCGGGAAGCGAGCGTCGAGGGTCGCGACCGCTTCCCTCGCCGGGGAGCCATCCTCACCGTGACCCTCGATCACCACGCCGGCCCCCGCCCCGGCGCCGTCTCCGCCGCCGGCGACGACTACGACCAAGCGTGCTTCCGCTCCGGGTCGTCCGCAGCATCGAGGACGCCCGCGAGGTACTCTCTCCTTCGTGCAACCCTACGCTCCCCCCGCCGCGCCCTATCCCGGTCCCCCCGCTCCGCCCGGGCCTACCGGTCAGGCGCCTCTTCGCTTCGAGATCACCGAGGTCATCTCCGGTGCGTGGGCGGTCTTCACGCGGCAGTGGATGCCCCTCTGCGTGGCCATGCTCATCGTCGGCCTCATCGTCGCCGTGCCGATGATCCTCGTCTACGTCGTCGGCATGCTCGGGTTCATCGCCGGCAGCCAGGCCGCGATCGGCGGAGGCGATCCCGACGGCGGCGTCATCGCCCTCGCGATGTTCGGCGGCGTGTTCGGCGCCATGATGCTCGTCATGTGCCTCGTGATGCCCTTGTTCACCGGGCGCCTCCTTCGCATGGGGCTCACCGCGGTGCGCGGCGGCACCCCGACCGTGGGCGACCTCTTCACCGGCGAGATGCGTTACCGCTCGATGCTGGCTCTCATGCTGCTGCAGGGGATGCTCATCGGCGTCGGCTACCTGCTGTTCATCGTGCCCGGGGTCATCCTCGCCCTCGGGCTCTACTTCTCGGCCTATCTGGTCATCGACCAGCGGATGGGCGCGGTCGACGCGATGAAGGCGAGCTGGAAGCTCACGACGGGACGCAAGGGCGAGGTCTTCATCGTCATGCTCGTCTTCGGTCTCCTGTCGGCGGTGTGTGGCATGATCCCGTTCGTCGGCCATTTCATCGGGTACGCGATGATGCTCCTCGGCGTGTCCATCGTGTACCTGCGCCTCATGGGCGAGTGGGCGCCGGTTCTGCCGCAGCCGCAGGCGGCGTATCCGGCGCAATACGGCCAGCAGCCCTACGCGCCGCCGTACGGCGGCGCGCAGCCTCCGCCCGCCGGCGGCTATGGAGGGTACGGACCCCCGTACGGGGGAGGACCGCCGCCGCGCGTGTAGCGGGCCCGCGCCCGCGCCCGCGCCCGCGCTACTTCTTCCGCCGGAACACCCGCCTCGCGTCCGTCAGCGACACGCCGCGGATGTAGTACGCCTTCGCCGCGGCTCCGATGGCCATCGTCCCCGTGAACGCGATCGTCGCCGACACGACGGACCCGCCGCCCGGCGCGATGACCTTCATGAGCTGCCGGAAGCCCTCCCGCAGCCCCAGCGCGAGACCCAGGTTCGCGCTGAGCGCGCCGATGAACTCCGCCGTCCCCTTCTTGTCCGCCGAGCGCCCGCCGATCCACGCGATGCCCGCCACGAGGCCCGTCTGCAGCGCGGTCAGCGGGATCGTGTCCGCGAACGGAATCGGGGCGGCGCCGACGCCCGCGCACACCGCCGCCGTCGCCTGCGTCAGCGACGTCGCCAGGTCCTCCTGCACCGCGCGCACCTGCGTGGCGCGCGCGAGCTCGGCGCGGCTCGCGTCCGGCAGGTGGCGGAAGAGCGTCACGGCGAGGTCGTCCACGCGCCACCGCTCGTCCGACCGCAGGGTGCCGTCACTCTTCCACGACATGTACACCGACGTCCCCAGCGTCGCGACGAGGCGCGGGCGCAGCTTGTCGCGGCCGTCGATCTTGCGCGCCACGGCCTGCTCGGCCGCCGCCACGTGGCGCTTCTTCTCGTCCACGTCGGCGTCCAGCTCTCGACCACGCTGCGGCCGAGCCGCAGACGTGCCGTCGGGCTCGCGGTCGGCCGCGTGGAGGCGCGTCTCCTTCGGCTCGAGCAGATCGCAGTGCGTCACGACGGCGATGAGCGGCGGCTCGAGGCGGTGGGCGCGCCGGATCTCGTCATACACGTGCTCCAGCGCGTCCAGGTCCGCGTCGATCGCCGCGTCGACCTCGCTCGCCTTCGCCACGAAGACCACCGCGTCCGGCGCCTGCGCGCGCAGCTCGACCGCGATCGACTCGAGCGCGCTCTTCGCCGCGTCGGCCTCCGCCGGCACCGACCCCTCCTGCACGCCGCGCGTGTCGAGGATCGACATCGCCCCGCCGCCGCGCTCGTACTTGTACCAGCGCCCTTTGCCGGTCTGCGCGGTCACGTGCCCGAGCTCGGCCACCTTGGCCCCGAAGAGGGCGTTCACCACCGACGATTTTCCCGCCCCCCGCCGCCCCACCAGCACGAGCGCGGGCGGTCGCTTCTCCAGCAGCACCATCCGCAACGTCGCGATGCGGACCCGGGCGTCCTTCGCCACGTCGAGCGGGAGGCGCTCGAGCAGCTGCTCGATGCGCTCGATCGTGCGCGCCAGCGTCTTCAGGCCGTCGTCGTCGCCGGGCATGCGCTCCCGATCACTCTGACACGGCCCGAGGAGGCACGCGTAGCTCAGCCGCTCAGCCGTCCGTCGCGCCTCAGTCCTTCGTGATGCGCGCGATCTCTTCCTTGATGATCGCCTCGGCGAGCTGCGGGACCACCTCCCACACCACCCGCTCGACCACCTCGCGCGAGAGCGCCAGGACGGCCTCTACCTGCCCCGGCGTCAGCCCGAGGTCACCGAGCTTGCCGGCCAGCTGTCCGTTGACCGCGGCGGCCACCGGCGCCGGCTCGGGCCTCGCGGGCTCGACGGTGCGGGACGCCATCGTCGGTGTGTGCAGCTGTGGCGCGGGCGGAGGGGCCGCGCCGAGGGGCGCGGTCGTGTGCACGACGGGCACGCCGGAGGGCGCGGTGCGCGAGATGGGCGGCACGGGGTGCGCGGGAGGCGCCGTCACCGCATGCGGATTGGGCGATGGGCCACTGCCCTCGAAAGACAGCGTGTGCGTTCGCTGCGTGGGGAAGTTGGGGCGCGACGCGGAGACCGGCGCGACGACGGGCGCCCGCGGCGAGACGAGCGGCGACGGGGTCGGAGGCGGCGGCGGCGGCGCGACCGGGGCGACGACCGGCGGCGCCGGCGACGTCACGGCGGCCGACACCACGGGCGCCGCCTTGCCCGTCTCGCGGGCGACGATGGCCTTCCGCACCTTGTCGATGATCGCCTGGGAGTCGAACGGCTTGTCGATGAAGTCGTCGACCCCGGCGTCCTTGCCGCGACCCGGGTCGTACGGCATGTAGCGGCTGGAGAGGATGACGATGACCGCGCGGGGATCGCGCGACCGCACTTCCTTGGCCAGAGCGTAGCCGTCGGCTCCCGGCAGCGACGTGTCGATCACCACCGCGGCGGGCTCCTCGCTCATCTTCTGCAGCGCGGCCTCCCCTCCGTCGGCGGTGACGACCCGGAAGTCCTCGCCCGCGAAGGTGATCTCGAGAACCTTGCGCATCGTGGCGCTGTCGTCGACGGCGAGGAGTGTCTTGGGCACGTGGGGGTTCTCCGATCCGCACACGGACGCGGTCTTTGCGATTGTGCGGACCGAGCGCATTCACTGTCAAGCAAGTGCTACAAACCCCGCCGGATCTCCGAGATGGCCGCGATCACGGGCAAACCCGTCCCCCCCGAGCTCGCGGGCGCGCTCGACCGCGCCGTGCGCGGCCTCTTCGGCGTCAGCTGGGGGAAGGCCCGGGCGTGGATCGAGGGGGGCAAGGTGCGCGTCGGCGACGAGCG
>JBEKGQ010000258.1:0-8897 GCA_050012715.1 Polyangiaceae bacterium | reverse complement strand
GGCCCCGCCGACGCGAGGGAGGCGGTGGTGTTCGTGCACGGCAACCCGGGCTCCAGCGAGGACTGGGTCGACCTCATGGCGCGCGTCGGCGCCTTCGCGCGCGTCGTGGCGCCCGACATGCCCGGGTACGGCAAGGCGGACCGACCGCGGGCCTTCGACTACACCGTCGGTGGCTACGCGCGGCACCTCGCGGGGGTCCTCGACGCGCTCCGCGTCGAGCGCGCGCACCTCGTGCTCCACGACTTCGGCGGTCCCTGGGGGCTCCACTGGGCGAGCGAGCACCCGACCGCGCTCGCCAGCCTCACGCTCTTCAACGTCGGCATCCTGCCGGGCTACCGCTGGCACAAGTTCGCGCGCCTCTGGCGGACGCCGATCGTCGGCGAGCTGCTCCAGGCCCTCACCACGCGCCGCAGCTTCGGGATGATGCTCCAGCGCGACAACCCGCGGCCCTTCCCGCGCGCGTTCGTCGATCGCATGTACGGCGACATCGACGGCGGGACCAAGCGCGCCATCCTGAAGCTCTATCGCGCGACGAACGACCTCGGCGCGATGGTCGACCAGGTCGCGGGCAAGCTCGCCCCCCTGCACGTGCCGACGCTCGTCCTCTGGGGGACCGACGACGCGTACCTCCCGGTGCGCTACGCCGAGGAGCAGCGCCGGTTCTTCGACGTGAAGGACGTGCGCCTCATGCCCGGCTGCGGACACTGGCCCTTCATCGACGACCCGGACGGCGCCGCCGAGCCAGTGGTCCGGTTCCTGAAAGAGCGACTGGCTACATCCGCTCGATGACGACCGCGATCCCCTGCCCGCCGCCGATGCACGCGCTGCCGACGGCGTAGCGGCCGCTCCGGCGCGCGAGCTCGTACACGAGGTGGGTCGTGATGCGCGCGCCGCTGGCGCCCAGCGGGTGACCGAGCGCGATGGCTCCGCCGTCGACGTTGGTGCGGGCGCGATCGAGGCCGAGCTCCTTCTCGACCGCCAGGTACTGCGGCGCGAACGCCTCGTTGACCTCGAAGAGATCCACGTCGGCCTGCTTCAGCTCCGCACGCGCGAGCGCGGTGCGGATGGCCGGTGCGGGACCGATGCCCATGATCTTCGGCTCCACCCCCGCGACGCCCCACTGCACGATGCGCGCGAGCGGCTTCAGCCCCTTCTGCTTCGCGTAGTCCTCGCTCACGAGCACCAGCGCGGCGGCCCCGTCGCAGATCCCCGAGGCGTTCCCCGCCGTGACGACGCCGTCCTTCTTGAAGACGGGCGCGAGCTTGGCCAGCACCTCGAGGGTCGATTGCGGGCGCGGATGCTCGTCGACCGCGAAGCTCACCGGACCCTTCTTCGACGGGACCTCGACCGGGACGATCTCGCTCTTGAAGCGCCCCGCCTCGTTCGCCGCCGCCCAGCGCTGCTGGCTCCCGAGGGCGTACTCGTCGCACTGCTGACGGGTGATGCCGTACTGCTCCGCGAGGTTCTCGGCGGTGACGGCCATCGGCGTGTTGGAGTAGCTGTCGGTCAGCGCGCTCCACAGCGAGTCCTCGACCGGCGGCGTCTTGCCGAACGCCCAGCCCTCGCGCGTCCCTCGCAGCTGGTGGGGGGCCTGCGTCATGTTCTCGGTGCCGGCGACGAGCACGGCTTCGGTCTCGCCGAGGAGGATCTGCTCCGCGCCGCTGACGATGGCCTGGAAGCCGGAGCCGCACAGGCGATTCACGGTGAGCGCCGGCGTCTCGATCGGCAGCCCCGCCTTGAGCCCGACGTGCCTCGCGCAATAGATGGCGTCGGCGCTCGTCTGCATGACGTTGCCGACGATGACGTGTCCGACGTCCCGCTTGTCGACACCGCCCTGCTCGAGCGCCGCCTTCGCGGCGACGACGGCGAGATCGGTGGCGGTGATGGCCTTGAGCGTTCCGAGCATCGTGCCGAAGGCAGTGCGCTTCGCGGCGACGATGACGACCGACTTGGTGAGCTTGGGCATGGTGATTCGGGTGATATAGTGGAGAGAGGAGCCGAAGTGAACGCGAACGCACCCCGGTGCCCGCGATGCGGCGGTGTCGTCACGAATCCTGCCGCGCCGGCGTGCGCGTTCTGCGGCACGGCGCTCGCCGGGCCACCTGGACCGCCCACATCCCCTCATGCCCCTTACCCGGGCGCGTATGGATCGCCTCCGCAGGCACCTGGATCGCCCTATGGCCAGCCGGGTGCGCCGTATGGAGTCGCTCCGCCGCCGCCCGGCTATGCCTTTCCGCCGCCCCAACCGGGGTATCCGCCGGGGTATCCGCCGCCCGGAGGTTACGGGTACCCGCCTGGATCGAGTTTTGTAGTGCCTCAGCAACAGTCGTCCTTCTGGACCTCTGGTTGGGGCATCTACTGGATGATTCGCCTGGGAATTGCCCTGGTGTTCGTCCTCCTCGCGGGGTTTGGCGCATGTTTTTCCATGCTGAGTCACTGAGGGCCTCGGTCGCACTCTCCCTCCTCACGCTCGCTGCCGGTTGCTCGTCCGCCGGGCCCGACGTTCCCGGCTCCGGGTACCACCCCGATCCGGGCGATACGACGTCGAGCAGCGGAGGGAGCAGCACCAGCAGCGGCAGCAGCGGGGCCGGAAGCTCCTCGAGCAGCTCCGGCGCCGGCTCCAGCGGCAGCTCCGGCGCCACCGGAGGAAGCTCCAGCGGAACCACGGGGGGAAGCAGCACGGGTGGCGGCAGCAGCAGCAGCGGAGGCTCCGGGTCGACGATCTCCGCGAGCACGACGTGGGCCGATGGTCAGCAGATCGGCAGCGTCACCATCGCCTCGGGCGTCACGGTGACCATCGCCCCGGGCGCCACCGTGACCGTCGCCGCCGGCTCGACGATCACCGTCGCGGGGACGCTGAGCGGTACCAGCGCCACGACGCACGCGATCCTCACCGGCACGGGCTGGACCGCGCTCACGGTCGCGAGCGGCGGGAGTCTCGCGCTCACCGCCGTCGACATCACGGGCGCGGCGACGGCGCTGCAGACCCAGGCCGGCGCGGGCACGGTCGAGTACGATCAGGGGACGATCACCGGCGCCACGACCCCGTTCGACGTCGCCGCGGGCACCACGCTGGGCACGAAGAACGCGACCGTCACCGGCACGCTCGGCACCTCGCACGTCGCGGGATCGCTCGTCGCCTCGTACCTCGACTACGACTCCAACGGCAACGAAGGCATCGTCACGACCGACCCCACCGCGACCGAGTCGATCGAGGACTCGAAGCTTCACGGCTCCGGGCCGGTCGCCGACATGGTCGTCTCGGCCCAGGGCGCGGCGTCGATCCACATCGCGTACACGGACATCACGAACGTCCACTGCGGGTTCCACTTCGACGCGCTCGACGCGCTCGACGTCAGCTATTCGAACGTGGAGACCAACGCCTACGGCTTCATGCTCTACGGCTCGTCCGGCGCCGGTCCCCGGACGATCACGTACTCGAACATCGATCAGAACCAGATCGCGTTCGACACCACCCCCGGCGTCAACGGCCCCATCACGTTCGACCACGACTACATCACCGGCACCCAGAACCCCGCCGACGCGGTGAGCGTGACCAACGCGCAGACCGCCACCGTGACCGGGACCGGTCCTCGGCCCCAACAGTGACCATCGACTCGACGGCCTATTGACTGCTGTTCAACGAGAGCTAAGCTCTGTTGACCGATGGTCAACGTGCACGAGCGCTCCGTCCTCATCGTGGGCTCCGGCTTCGCCGGGCTGGGCATGGCCATTCGCCTCAAGCAGGCGGGCATCGACGACTTCGTCGTCCTCGAGCAGGCGGACGACGTCGGCGGAACCTGGCGCGACAACCACTACCCGGGGTGCGCCTGCGACGTGCCGTCGCACCTCTACTCGTTCTCGTTCGAGCCCTGGCCGGGCTGGACTCGCGACTTCGCGCCGCAGGGCGAGATCCTCGAGTATCTCCGTCACTGCACGGACAAGTACGGCATCCGGCCGCACATTCGCTTCGGCGCGCGCGTCGTGCGAGCCCGGTGGGACGAGGCCGACGGCGTCTGGGAAGTGACGGCGAGCGACGGCGACACGTGGCGCGCTCGCGTCGTCGTCTCCGGCTGCGGACCGCTCAGCCGGCCGCAGCTTCCCGACATCCCGGGCCTCGCCTCGTTCGCGGGCAAGACGTTCCACTCCGCGCGGTGGGACCACACGTTCGCGCTCGACGGCAAGACGGTGGCGGTCGTCGGCACCGGCGCCAGCGCGGTGCAGATCGTGCCGGAGATCGCGCCGAAGGTGGAGAAGCTGTTCGTCTACCAGCGCACGGCGCCGTGGGTGATGCCCAAGCCCGACGGGCCCATCGCTCCGTGGAAGCGCCGGCTCTACGCGCGCGTGCCGGCGGCGCAGAACGCGGCGCGCCAGGGCATCTACTGGTCGCGGGAGCTCCTCGCCCTCGGGTTCGTCGTCGAGCCGCGCATCATGAAGCTCGGCGAGCGCCTCGCGCGGCGCTACCTCGCGAGGCGCGTCGCCGACCCGGCCCTGCGGGCCAAGCTGACGCCCAGCTACACGATGGGCTGCAAGCGCGTCCTCCCGACGAACCACTACCTGCCCGCCCTCCAGCGCGAGAACGTGGAGCTCGTCACCGACGGGATCGCCGAGGTCCGCGCCCACTCCATCCTGAGCAAGGACGGGACGGAGCGCGCCGTGGACGCCATCGTCCTCGCGACGGGGTTCGAGGCAGCCGAGCAGGTGGCCCCCTTCGAGGTGCTCGGGCGCGCGGGGCGCGAGCTCAACGAGGCGTGGCGCGACGGCGCGTCGGCCTACCTGGGAACGGCGGTGTCGGGCTTCCCGAACCTGTTCCTGCTCGTCGGACCGAACACCGGCCTGGGACACAGCTCGATGGTCTTCATGATCGAGTCGCAGGTGGCCTACGTCATGGACGCACTGAAGAAGATGCGCGCGCGCGGCCTGAAGGCCGTCGACGTGAAGCCCGAGACGCTGGCTCGCTACAACGCGCGGCTGCAGGAGCGTCTGAAGGGCACGGTGTGGTCGAGCGGCTGCATGAGCTGGTATCTCACGCGCAGCGGCAAGAACACGACCATCTGGCCAGGGTTCACCGTCGAGTTCCGCCTTCGCACGCGTCGGTTCGACCTCGGCTCCTACGACCAGGTGAGGCTGGCCGAGAGCGCCGTGGACGCGAAGAACGCGAACGGCGCTCAGCCGGCGGGGGGCGCCAGGGTGGCCCACGCGCCGGAGAGGACGACCTCGTCCCGCTCCTTCACCTTCACCTGAATCGCCACCGCGTCGGGCCGCACGAGCCACCCCTCGGTGACCAGGGTATCGCCCGGCCAGACCGGGCGACGGAACTGCGCCTCGAAAGAGCGCACGCGAGTCGCGTCGCCGCCACACGCGCCGCGAGCGACGTGCCTCACCATGAAGCCGAACGAGCAGAGGCCGTGGAGGATGGGGCCCCTCTCGAAGCCCACCGCCTCGGCGAACTTCGGATCGGCGTGCAGCGGGTTGAGGTCGCCCGAGAGTCGGTAGAGGAGCGCCTGCTCGGGGGACGTCACCTCTTCCACCGAGAACGTCGGTGGCGTGTCGCGCGGCCGCCCGACCGGGGGGACCTCCCGCGGCGGGGGATCGCCCCCGAAGCCGCCCTCGCCGCGGAACAGGATCGCCGACGTCGTCTCGGCCACGAGCTTGCCGCTCGCGTCCTCGGCGCGCGTGTCGACGAGCACCTGCGCCAGCCGCTTCATGTCGTAGATGCCGCGCACCGTCGCCGTCGTGCGAAGCTTCCCGGCGGGCGCGAGCGGCCCGTGAACGACGACGCGCTCGCCGCCGTGGACGATCATCGCCAGGTTGCCACCCATGCTCGCGAGCAGATCCAGCATGGGCTGGAACTTCGACACGACGGCGAAGCTCGGCAGGACGAGGGGGCCGCGTCCCTCGTAGAGGTAGTCGAGCTCGTCGCGTTTCGCGCCGACGCCGAGGGCGTAGAGAGCCGTGTCCCTCCACGTGTAATCCCAGACCGAGGTCGCGCTAGGCTTACCGACGAGGGTCATATCGAGAGCCATGGGGCGCGGAGGATACCTCGGCTACCCTGCGCCGCGATGCCCTCCGTCGTCGGCACGGTCGCGGAAGCGTTCGCGCGGTCGGGGGTCGACGTCGGAGCGCTCGGCCTGGCCTGGGCGCGGGTGATGCCGACCGTGACGCTCGTCCCGGCCTTCGGGCTCCGCGCCCTCCCGGCGCCGGCTCGCACCGTGATGGGCCTCGCCTTCGCCGCCTGCATCTTTCCGGCGCTCACGCCGGCGGTGAGCGCGTCCTCGCAGCCGTGGTTCGTCCTGGCGCTCGTGGAGGTGGCGCGCGGGGTGCCCATCGCCATCGCGGCGGCGGTCCCGCTGTGGGCGGCGACGATGGCCGGCGGCGTGGCCGACGCGCTCCGCGGTTCGCAGGAGACGCCGAGCGTTCCGGCGGTGGAGGGAAAGGCGACCCCGCTGGGGGTACCGCTCTCGCTCCTCGCGAGCACCATCTTCCTCGCCACGGGAGGACCGGCGCGGGTCGTGAAGGCGCTGGCGCTGCACCCCGTCGGCGCCCACCCCCTCCTCGCCGCCGCCGTGGACCTCACCGGGGGCATCGCCCTCGCGGTGGCCCTCGGGGGGCCGCTCCTCGCCGCGGCGGTGGTCATCGAGATCGCCGCTGCCCTCGTGGCTCGCGCGGCCGCCCCGGCGCAGGTCCACGCCCTTCTGGCGCCGCTTCGCGCGCTGGGCACGCTCGCGGTCATGGCGGTGGTGCTGGAGCGCGTCGCCACGGCGCTGGCAAGAGCGGTCGAAGCGGCTCCGTAGATTCGTCATCACGGTAAAACTTTAGCCATGGTGGACAACGAGGGATCCGGTGCGGGAGGCCCGAAAGCACCACTTGCCGACGTGATTCCGGCTAGTTCCGCTCGGTGTGGGCGCGGCACCGATAGTGCAAAAGTGCCGTGTCACCCGAAAGGAGCCGTTCCCCGATGTTCCGTCCCCTCGCCGCCGTTCTCGCCTCCCTCGCCCTCTCCGCTGTCGCTGGCTGCGCCTCCACCTCGCAGCAGGCCGTATCGCACTCGCTGGCTTCGCAAGTTCCGACCGAGCAGGTCGCGGCGGCCCCGCCCACCGACTTCGAGTTCGAGTTCGTGTCGAAGCAGTCCTCGGGGCCGCGACGCTTCACGAAGGACGCGGAGCTCGCGGGCTCGCTCCACGCGGCCAGCCCGACCGCGCGCACCACGGAGGAGTGAGCGACCCTACTGGGGAAGCAGGCAGGCGACGGCGGGATCCAGGGGGGGCGCGAGCCAGGCCGGCGGCGTCTTGGTGCTCGCGACCGCGCTCGAGGTCGCATGGGGACACGGCCAGCCCGAGTAGAAGTGCTCCACCCACGGGATGACGAGGCTCTCGCTCGCGCCGGTCGCGGACGACGGAGCGACGTTGCCCCAGCGGGTCGGGTGAGTCGTCGGGCACGGCGGGATACGGCCGCGCAGCGGACCGGGTCCCGTGCTCCGCGCGCAGGAGTCGTTGCCGTTGGAGATGACGTCGCTCACCCGCTCGTCGGCCAGCCCGGTGCCTCCCAGACGCGGAGCGTTCGCGAGCCCCGGCTGGAGCGGTGACGACGCCCCGCAACCGACGATCCACGGCGCGAAACAGAACGCAGTGACGCACAGCCAGCGCGACATGATCGGCCTCCTCTCGGTACGCGGAGAAAGCGTGACGGAACGTGAGCAAGGGTCGGAGCGCGGCCGTCGTCTCGGGCTCGCCGAGCACCCGACCCTCGTAGTCTAGGACTCGATTCCCTGCGGCGCACCCCAACCGGAGGCGCTTCTCCCGCAGCGCCCGCTCGACGCCAGGCGTCGTCGTTCTACAGGGGGATGCGGTAGCCGAACGTCAGGCCCAGCTCGAAGGCGGCCACGTTCCCGGTCAGCGTGGGGCAGTCACCGATGGGGTCACACGACGTCTCCTGCGAGAACGGCTTTTCGCTGGGGAGGATCCAGCGATCGGCGCGCAACGCGAGGCCGATGACGAAGCTGTCGTTCACCAGGTAGTTCACCCCCGCCTCGAGCCCCACCGCGAACCCCTCGGTGCTCACCGTGACCGTGCTCGTGCCGAGGATCGACGGCACGGCGGGGACGCTGTTCGTGGAGAAGCGGTCGGCGATGATGAGCGCGCCGCCGGTCATGCCGAAGTACCCCTCGAACCAGCGCGACCGCAGGGGGAAGTAGCGAATCTCGCCACCGAGGAAGAGGTAACTCCGCGAGTGGGAGCGGTTCAGGTCGCTCGCGCCACCGGCGTTGGGGTCGGTCGTGGGCCGGGGCGCGAAGAGCGCGCCCGCCCCGATGGCCCACTCGGGCGTCGCCCGGTAGAGGATGTGCACGCCCGTCTGGACGGTCGCGTCGCCGTTACCCACGGGGCCGAGCGGGGTGGACCCGCCGCGGTTCGACGGCGAGATGGGCGCCGAGGGTAGCGCCACGATGCCCGCCTCCGCCTCGGCCACGGTGTGCGCCCGGTCGAGCAACGAGGGGTGCTCGGACTTCGTTTCCGCCGCCGCGGGGGGAGTCGCGTCGTCGGCAGAGGCCCCCGCCGACCCGAGCATCAGCGCCGCGACCAGCAGCAGAAGCGGCGTCGCGCGCATCGTGCATTCGAGCCTACACGAAGGCCGCTGAGGGCGCGGCCATCGCCTCAGAGCCACTTGGCGCTATCGGACGGAGCCGGCAGCGGCGCGGCCGAGGTCGCGCCGCCGGGGGCCGGAAGCGGCTTCGAGTCGCCCACGATGACCGTCCTCGCCGAGCGCGTCTGCACGCCGTCGGCGCGCGCCGTGAAGCTCACCTCGAAGCGGCCCGGCTGCAGGAACGTGAACGTCGCCCGGAAAGCACCCGACCCATCGTCGCTCACGTCGAGGTGCGTCCCCGGCGCGATGCCGGGCCC
>JBEKGQ010000257.1:0-8902 GCA_050012715.1 Polyangiaceae bacterium | reverse complement strand
CGATCTCGACGTGGGACGGCACGCGCTCGCCGCGGCGCGCCTCGCGCGCCCCGCCACCGTCGGCGTCTACTCGGCGACGTCGCGCATGGCCCTCGACGCGCTCGAGCGCCGCACCGCGGTCGGCGCGCCCATCGCCGTCCTCGCCCCGAGCGGGGTCGATCCCGTGCCGTTCCTCGCGCGCGCGCACCTCGCGGGAGCCCGCCGCGATGCACCCCTGGTCCTGGTCGACGCGACGAGCGCGCGCGAGCACGATCCGGCGCGCTGGACCGATCCCGGCGCCTCGCCGCTCGCCCTCGCGGACCGCGGGATGCTCGCGCTCCTCGACGGCGCCGCGCTCCCGGCCGAGGTGCAGCAGCTCATCGCGCGCGCCCTCGCCGAGAAGCGCGCGCCCTGGGAGCGCGCGGTCCCGCTCGACCTGCAGCTCGCGCTGACCGCGATCGCCGCCCCGGACGACCTCGTCGCCGCTGGCCGGCTCGATCCGGCCCTCGCGTCGCGCCTCGCCGACGCGCGCGACGCCCCGGTGGAGCTCCCGCGCCTACGCGACCGCCCGGAGGATCTGCGCGCCATCCTCACCGACCGCCTCGCGCGCGAGGGTCTCCGCGTGCTCGGGCGCCCGGTGGGCATCGAGCACGCCGCCTACGCCCGGCTCGTGGAGCACGCGTTCCCGGGCGAGGACGCCGAGCTGTCGGCCATCGTGCAGCGCCTGGTGGCCCAGTGCAGCGGCGACGTGGTCCGGGCCGCCGACGTGGACGCCCTCGGTCTGGCCTTCTCGGGCGCCTCTCGCCGCAAAGATCCGCTCTCGGCGTGACGGGCCCCTGGCGGGCCCGGCCCCGAAAGACGTCCTTGTCTCGCCGGTTTGGCGCGTGTTACTCGTGCAAAGCCCGGATTTTGGCTGCCGTAGGGAGACGAGATCGAATGCACACGTTGGCCCGACAAGCGCTGCGCACCCTCGGAATCGCTGCCGTCTTCGCGGCTGCCTCCGGCTGCGGTGGCGAGGACAATCCCTACAAGCCTTCCCCCGCCTGGTCGGGCAAGAAGGCCAACATCCCGGCCCCGCAAACGCCGCCGTCGACGCCCATCAAGTCGGGCGATTCGTACACGGTCTACGGCGCCATCCATCAGCTCCGGAGCCTCCTCCACGGCAAGGAGGTGACCGCCAACCCGATCACCATCACCGGCTACATCGTCGACTCGAACGTGGGTCGCGCCCCCGAGTGCGCCATCCACAAGGTCGGCAAGGCCGATCCGGACAAGTGCACGCCCGAGGTGCCGAGCTTCTGGATCGCCGACGAGAAGGGCAACACGAAGGGCAACAAGATCCGCGTCGTCGCGTGGGCCCGCAACTACGCGGTCATCTGCGACGCGATGAAGGCCTACAACAAGCTGAAGCCCGGCGAAGAGCCCAAGAAGCCGGTGAACGACGACATCCTGAACTTCCAGGAGCCCAACCCGCTCCCGTCCATCGGCGCGAAGGTGAAGCTCACCGGCGCCTACAACGTGTCGAAGACGGTGGTCTCCGACATGGTCAGCGAGCCGCTCGGCGGCGTCATGGCGCTCCAGAAGATGGAGACCATCGAGCCGGCGCCGACGCCGGCGGCGTTCTCGGTGAAGAAGGCCGACTGCGGGAGCTGAGGCTCAGAGCATCGCCGCTTCCAGCTCGGTGAGCGCGTCGCCGGCGTAGACGGCGAGGCGCTGGAGGTGCGGCACGGTGTCGCGGCAGCCGGTGAAGCCGAAGTCGAGCTCGCCGTCGTAGCCGCTCACGGTGATGTTCAGGCCGTACCCGTGGAACGGGATCGACAGCGGGTAGATCGCCTCGAGGCGCGCGCCGCGGAAGTAGAGCGGCTTCGTGGGCCCCGGCACGTTGGAGATGACGACGTTGAACGCCGGCCGCACCCGCCCCGCGGCCCCCGGAATGAGCGACAGGAGCATCGGCGCGAGCAGGAGCGCCGCGTACTGCATGAGGGCGCTCTTCGACATGCCCTGCAGCTGCTCCTTGCCGCGCTTCGTCGACGCCACGATGGCGCGCATCCGCTCGCGCGGGTCGGCGACGTCGGTCGCGAGCGAGGCGAGGATCGCGCCCACCTCGTTGCCCCCGCCGGTCGTGTCGCCCTTGGCGCGGATGTTCACCGGCACCATCGTCGTCAACGGCTCGCGCGGGAGCGCGTCCTGCTCGAGGAGGAAGCGGCGGAGCGCCGCCGCGGTCAGCGCGAGGACCGCGTCGTTCAGCGTGCCGCCGTGGGCGCGCGCGGCGCGGCGCAGCCGCTCGGCGTCGAAGCGCTGGGTGGCGAAGCGCCGGTTGCGGCTGATCTTCCGGTTCAGCACCGAGAGCGGCGCCTGCAGCGGCGTGACGAGCAGGTGCTCCTTCGAGCGCGCCGACCGGACGAGGTTCATCGTCGCGCGCCCGACGTCGCGCGACGCGCCTAGCTGATCGCGCAGCAGCGTGATCAGGTGATCCAGCGTCGGCTCCGCGTGCTCCTCGGCCTTGCGCCGCTCCTGCGGCGGGCGGGCGAAGAAGAGCGGCGTGTCGAGGTCGTCCGGCTCCGTGGAGAGGCTGCGCGTCAGCAGGCGCATGCCGGTGAAGCCGTCGACGAGCGCGTGGTGGACCTTGAAGTAGATGGCGAAGCGACCGCCCTCGAGCCCCTCGATGAAGTGCACCTCCCAGGGCGGCCGGTGAAAGTCGATCTTGTTGCTGTGGAGCCGCGACACCAGGATGCCGAGCTCGCGCTCGTCGCCGGGCGAGGGCAACGCCGAGCGGCGCACGTGGTACTCCACGTCGAGATCGTCGTCCTCGACCCACGCCTGCAGCGGGCTCGCGAGGAGCTCCGGGTGGCGCAGCTTCAGCGTCCACGGCGGGTAGGCCTTCGTCTCGCGCTTCAGCTCCTCCACGAGCGACCGCAGAAGGTCCCGCGGCGGCCCCGCCGGCGGCGAGAACGGCGCGAGGACGCCGACGTGCATCATCGACTCGCGCGTCTCCCCGGCGAGGAACGTGCGGTCGAGGGCGCTGAGCGGCCGGCGGAGGGGCATCGTTTCTTATCCTAGAAGGATCCCGCCCAGCCGAGGCCACGCGCGGAGAGAGAGCTCGTCGGGAGCGTCTGGATCTGCAGCTCGCCGATCACGCTGCCGCCCACGGCCTGCTTGACCGCGCCGAACCAGTCCTTGAAGGCGATGCCGAGGAAGAGCCCGACCGCGATGTTGCCGCCGATGACGAACGCGTGGGCGAACCACGCCGTGCTGAGGGCCTGGTCCGCCGCGTCGCGGAGCAGGAGCTCGCGCGCGCGGGGGAGGACGACGCAGGGATCGGCCAGGTGGCCGTCGAGCGAGGTCTCGGCGATGCGGGCGTCGAGGAGCGGCGCGTCCGAGAGCACCAGCGGGGGATGGACGAGGAGGACGGTGGGGATGAAGAGGCTCGTGGCCGCTCCGGCGATGAATTCCTTCTGCGGGTTGCCGGTCGTGACCGCGGCGAGGGCCGATTGCCCCCCGAGGAGCGCGAGCCCCGCCGTCATCCAGCCCCAGTACCAGACGCGGGCGCGCCGGGCGTCGTTGTCGATCACCGCCGCCAGCGCGTGGGTGCGGGCGTCGCAGTGCTCGGTCTCCTGCGCCCTGGCCGTCAGCGGCGCGCTCATGGCCACCACGAGGACCGCGGCGACGAGGCGCCTCACGCGCCCTCGCCGAGCATCGCCACCGCCTCCTGCGCGACCGCGGACCGCGCGGCTCCGTCGAGCGCCGCGAGCAGACGCCGCCGCTCGTCGTCCGCCCACCCCCCGCGCGCATCGAGCAGCATCACCGCCGCGACCGCCCCGAGGCCGAGCGCGAAGGCCGCGTCCGACCCCGGCGCGCCGCCTTCCGTGCGCCCGACGTGGCCCTCGGCCTTCGCGAGCGCGCGCTCCGCGAGGAGCGTCACGGCGGGGGCGGAGGACGCGCGTCTCGTCGCGAGGAGCGCGCGCGTCGCCCGGCCGAGCGCCTCGTCGACCGCGGCCTGTGGCAGCGGGGCCAGGGCGCGGAGCGCCAGCGTCCTCCCCGGCCTCGTCGCGACGAGCGCCAGCGTCGCCTCGCCCCACACGAACGGCGGCGCCGCGCGGGTGCACGTCGCGAGCTCGGTCAGCGGCGTGCGCGTGAGGAGGCGCGCCACGGCGTCGGTCAGGCGCGCGCGATCGACCGCGAGCGGCTCGAGCTCGAGCAGCGCGTGCGGGTTCGCCATCGTGTGCACCCGGCGTAGCTCGGGCCACCGCTGCAGGCGCCGCGGCGGCTCGACGCCGAGGTACGTCCGCGAGCCGGTCCACCACGAGACGGTGGTGTCGGTGCGGGCCACGTCGAGCACGCGCGCGAGCCACGTGTGACGCGAGAGCGCGTCGAGCACGTTGCCGGGCTCGGGGACTCGCTCGATGGCCTCGCGCGCCAGCTCGAGGATGCGCACCGCCGACGAGCGACGCAGCGCCGCGTCGAACGTGGGGTTCGCGGCCTGGAGCAGATCGTGGAACGCGGCGGCGAGCGCCCACTCGGCGTGGGTCGCGGTTCCGAGCTCGTCGATCGGCGCGAGGCGTCGCGCTCGCCGGACGCGCGCGAGCTGCACGTCGGTCTCGAGGTCCGGATCGATGCCGGTCCGTTCGCCCTCGCCGATCGCGAGCGCCACGCGCGCTCCGATCGCGTGGCCCGGCCGCACCGGGCCGCCGAGGACGAGCGGCGCCATCACGTCCTCGAAGAGCTGCTGCGCGACCACGCCGAGGTCCGTCGCCACGGCGGCTCAAGCCTCCGTCTTCGGCGCCGGCTCCACGCCGCGCAGCGGAAGGAGCCCGATCGGCGTCACCTTGAGGTCGAGCGGCGCGTCCTCCAGCGTCTTCTCGATCGCCTCCGCCACGAGCGGCTCCCACGGCGGCGCCTCGAGCAGCGACGTCTCCAGCGACGCGAACGCGCTCTCTTCGACCGCGAAGGCGCGGGCGTCGGTGCCGAGGAACAGCACCGTCGACGCGGGGGCTCCGAGCGCGCGCGCCAGCACGTCGGGCGCCACCGCCGGCGTCACCTCGTGGCCCGCCGGCACGTAGAGGTTCGGGTGCACCTCGACGTAGAACGTCCCGAGCGGGATGGCCTCGATGCCGCTCGGCGAGCGCACGAAGGCGCCGCGCGTCGTCATCGCCACGCGCGCCTGCGCGATGGTCGCGTGCGGCAGCGCGTAGGCGAGCCTCCGGAGGAGCGGCACCTGCGCCGGCTCGATCCACGTCGCGGTCACGTTCTTCCACGGCGCGGTCGACGGCGACACGCGCAGCGGGACGCGCACGACCTCGGGCTGGCCGGTGGCGTTCGCGGCGGACGTCTCGGCGCCGGTCGTCCGCATTTCGACGCGCGCGAACGCGGTCACCGCGCCCATGGGCGGCATCCGCGGCAACGTCCACGGCTCGTCGCCCCGCCCGCGCACGAGGACGAGCCCCGCGGGGTCGAAGATCGGGCACGCGCGGAGCTCCACCGGGTGACGGTACCCGGCCTCCACCGCCACGCCCGGCCCCACCGGGACGAAGGACGTGATCCCGGGCGTCCCCTGGATGAGACCGCGCATCCGCTCCGGCAGCTCCGGGATGCGGAAGACCCAGCGGCGAATCGGCGTGTCGTCGAAGCCGCTCTCGGGCGGCCACTCCGCGACGCCGACCTCGCCGTCGACGCGCGACCGCACGAAGTAGTGCACCAGCGCCGGCCCGAGCCCTTGCTCCGCCACCACGATGCGCATCCCCGGCTCGAGCTTCGTCGCCGGATCGACGTGCGGCATGAGCCGGAGGACGAGCGGGCGGAGATCGATCGTGCGCTCCACGTCGTAGGTCTGCGAAAAGCGATCGTGGTAGAGCGCCAGCGCCGCGTCGGTCGAGAGGAGCTCGGTCGCGTCATAGCCGAACGGCGCCGCCGCGTCGCGATACTGCACGAAGTGGCGAGCGGTCCCGGTGAAGGCGAACCCGCCCACGAGGCGCGCCGTCTCCGCGAGGCGATCCATCCGGTCGCTCGACTCCGCCGCGAACTCCAGGGTGATCTCGCGGGTACCGAGCTTCGACTTGACGACCCGCATGGCCAGGCTGGGCATGAGATCCTCGAGCGACCTCTCCCGGGTGTAGACCGCGAGCAAGGCGACCAGTCGGTCGATCGACGGCAGCAGCACGAGCCCCTTGGCGCCGAGCGCCACGCCCTTCGCGTCCAGGCCCAAGCCTGGCGTGTGGAGGCGCGTTTGATGCAGAGCAATTCGTTCCAGCATCGGGGGAGCGCGACCGAGCATACCGCCCAACCGCCGGACGAAGGGTCCGGAGCTTATCTGCCTTCTGGCAAACGTTGCGGGGTCGTGGCGAGGCGCCACGAAGCGTCGGTCAGCGATTCGGGCGACAGGCCCCCCGCGCGGACCCTGCTACCTCTTAAGAACATTGCGATTTGCACGTGATTTTTCGAGCAATACTTCGTTCCTAGCGCCGTCGAACAGCACGAGGTCGGACCGCATGGCGAGCCGCAAGGTCAAGGTCTCTCGCGACAGCACGCGCCTCCCGCGCGCCCGTTCTTCGCCACCTCCTCGTACCGCTTCGCACACCCGCATCGTCCGCGTCGACGCCGCGGCGGCCGGGGCTGGCGCCCCCTCGACGTTGCCTCCGCCCCCCTTTGCGCAGGAAACCTCGGTCGTTGGCCTCGAGTGGTGGCTCGATGCCCACATGGGCCTCGCGTCGGGGCTGCTCTGGCTGGGGCAGCTCCTCGAGACGGTGCCCGTCGACGACGCCCACGCCGAGACGGTGCGACATCTCGCGGCCCACACGGAGGCGGTGCGAGACGCGCTCTACGAGCTCTATTGCGACGCCGCCGATGGACGCACTGCCCCGCTGCTGGGGCGCGGCACCCCGCTCGAGGGCCTGGTTCGGGGCAGTTATGGCTGGTGCGTCCGTGTGGTGGGACTCCTGGCGACGGTCACCAACGGCCTGCGGGCGGAGAGCCGGCCCGACTGGGGCATCGCGAAGGCGGAGTTCCGGACGGCGGCGCAGCATTACCCGGCCTTGCCGGCGACGCTCCGGGATGACGTGCTCGCGCTGCCCATCGACTTCTCGAGCCCCATCGAGCCGCTGCGAAACCTGCCCCAGGATCTCGAGCAGCTCACCCTCGCGACCGAAGCGCTCCAGGCGATGCTCGCCCAGCGCTTCGCCTAATGACCGAGCGCGATCCTCGATACAAGAGCAGAAGAAGCTTCAAAGGAGGGGAGGAGGAAAGGAGAGAGAGATGGTCGTGGATTCTCGACCCAAGACCTCCTTCCTTCTCCTCGCCTCCTACTCTCCTTTGCTCTCGTCTCGGTCGAGGATCGCGCTCGTCGATTTTTAGGCGAGGGCGCTCCAGACGCGCACGGCGCCGAGGACGGTGGCGGCGACGGTCTCCGTCCGCAGGGTGAAGGGGCCGAGCGACACGACGAGCCAGCCGCGGGAACGGGCTTCGTCGACCTCGCGCGCCTCGAGGCCACCCTCCGGTCCGCACGCGAAGGCCAGCGGAACGTCGCGCGACAGCGCTTCGAGGAGCGGCGGCGCCAGCGGGTCGGTCGCCTGCTCCCAGAGGCAGAAGCGCGTCGCGTCGAACGCGTCGGCCACGTGGTCCAGAGCGTCCACCCAGGACCGCGGCGGGTCCACCAGCGGCGTGTCGCTCCGCCCGCTCTGACGCGCCGCCTCGCTCGCGATGCGCGCCCAGCGCGCCTGCCGCTCCACCGCGCGCGCGGCGTCGAGCTTCACGACGCTCCGTCGCGTCGTCGCCACGACGATGCGCGTCGCGCCGAGCTCCGTGGCGTCGCGCACGACGGCGTCGCACTTGTCGCCCTTGGCGAGGCCCTGGATCCACGTCAGCGCTCGCGCCGCGCGCGCGTGGCCTTCGCGCAGCGGTCCGAACTTCACGGTGATCGTGTCCTGATCGGTCCACACCGTCACCGCGTCGGACTCGCGCGCCGTCGCCGGATCGAACGCGACGAACGCGTCGCCGGCGCGGAGGCGGAGCACGCGCGCGAGGTAGTGCGCGACGGCGCCCTCCAGGCGCCGCTCTCCCGGCGCGAGCTCCGGAATCGGCGCGCGGGTCACGGCCGTCGCAGGCTCACGGCGATCCACTCGCCCTTCGTGCGGACCTCGGCTTCCCCCAACGCCGCGAACGCGCGGCGCACGTCTTCCAGCTGCGACGGCGCGACGTGCGGGGCGAGGATGCCGCTCAGCACGAGGAGGCCCCCGGGGGCGACCCGCGCGACGAGGCCCGCGGCGAGGTCGACCAGGGTCCGCGCCTCGATGTTCGCGAGCACCACCGGGTACGTCCCGGCGAGCGACGCGACCGGCGTCTCGTCGGCCTCGACGCGGTCGACGACGCCGTTGCGCTCGGCGTTCTCGCGCGTCACCGCGACCGCGTCCGGATCGACGTCGACGGCGCGCGCCTTCGCGGCGCCGAGCGCCAGCGCGATCAGCGTGAGCACGCCGCTCCCGCAGCCGACGTCGAGCACCGTCAGCCCGGAGAGGGGAGTCTCCGCGAGCACCTCGGCGACGAGGCTCGTCGTCTCGTGGAGCCCCGTCCCGAACGCGCGCCCCGGCTCGAGCAGCACCACGTGCTCGCCCGCCGCCGCGGTGTACTCGCGCCACGGCGGCCGCACGACGACGCCGGCGCAGACGCGGAACGGCTCGAAGTGCTTCTTCCACTCGTCGCGCCACGCGTCGCCGACGACCTCTTCGACGCGCGGCGCCCAGTCCGCGGGAAGCTCGGCGACCGCCGCGCGCGCGTCCTCGGCGCGCTCGAAGCTCGCCACGAGCGTCACCTTGCCCGCGTCCGCGCTCGCGCCCTTCGCCAGCGTCGTCGCGTCGCGCTGCTCGACGCCGCCCGCGCCGAGCTCGAAGAGGAGCGCGCTCGCTTCGTCCGCGTCCTCCTCGGGGACGTCGAC
>JBEKGQ010000256.1:0-8960 GCA_050012715.1 Polyangiaceae bacterium | reverse complement strand
TGGCGCCCTTCGCCGACGGCTCGCTGGGGGGCTACCGCGAGCGAGAAGCCCGCGAGCTGGACGACGCGCCGAGCGCCGGCGCGCGCTGAGCGATACTGGGTCACCGCGGTCGCGACGGATCCGCACCGCTGCGGCCATGGTGTCGACGACTCATGCGCCTCGCTGCCTTCGGGTTTCTCACCGCCAACCTGTGCGTCCTCGGCGCGGCGGCGTCCCTCGCCGGCTGCAGCGGATGCGGCGGCGTGGTCGCGGAAGACGACGGGGGCGCCGCCGACGCGGTGGCCGCCAGCGGAGACGCTGACGGCGCGGGTGTCTTCGACGCCGAGGCTGGTGACGCCCCGACGCCGGCGGACGCGGGAACCGACGCGACGACGCGGGAGGCAGGACCCGACGGCTCGCTCGACTGCCTTTACCCCGACGCGGCGAGCGTGCTGGATGCCGGGGTCGCAAGCGGTCCTTGCCCCGCGACGGCGCCGGTCGTCGGCTCTCCCTGCGAGACGCCGTTCTCCTATTGCGAGTACGGCAGCAGCTGGTGGAGCAGCTGCAATCTCCTCGTCTCGTGCGTCCATGGCATCTGGCAGTCGGCGGACCTCGGACCCGAGCACTGCCCGGAGCTCGACGCGGGTCCCAGCGGCGGCGCCTGCGTCGCCAATCCCTGCCCGGCCACCTGGGCCGAGGCGCTCGCCATGGTCGATGCCGGCGCGTGCCCCGCATCATCGTGCCAGTACCCGGAGGGAGCCTGCCTTTGCGGCATCGGGACCATCGCCGGGTGCTTCAGCGCATCGACGTGGTCCTGCGTGCCCGAGCAGCAAGGGTGCGTCTTCCCGCGGCCTCGCTTCGGCACGCCATGCGACCCCGACGCCTCCGTCTACTGCGAGATGGGATGGTCCTGCAGCTGCTGGCAGAGTGAGGTCTGCGGCGCCGACAACGTCTGGGTAGGGAGCCCGACCGGCGAGCCGTGCATGATGTGATCCCCACGCCCGCCCGCTACGGCATCGGTCGGGCGCTCCCGGTGTCGGCGAGCCACTGGTCGACGGTCGACTGCGGCAGCTCCGCCGCGAAGTCGAAGTCCGTGGCCCCGAGACGGCGCAGGGCGATCGACTGGCTCGTGGCGTCGAAGACGACGATGAACGTGGCCGTCTCGTATACCGGCCGCTGGAAGTACGACTCCCCTCCACCGGTCACGCCCTGGAACGAGTAGATCGTCGTCGTCGCCTGCATCGGGTGGGAGGGGTTCGCGGTCGCACCGCCGAGCACCTCGGCGACGTCCAGCTCGCCGCAGCCCCCGTCGGCGCCCTCGCCCCGGCAGTTGCACCCGTACTGCGACGAGCGAACCACCTGCGCGGGCAGGATCCAGTACGCCGGCGTCACGTCTCCGAGCGGCATGCGAAACTTCGTCGCGAAGATCTTATTCCCGGCCGCGTCGCCCTTGAACCCGTGGAGCGCGAGGCCGCGGCTGAACCCGCAGTCGCTCCCGGCGGTCGTGCCCGTGCAGAGCGTCGAGGTCATGACGTTGACGCCGACGCCGGCGGCGAGCGAGCCTCCGAACTGCACCGGCGTCGGGCTATCGGCGGTCCCGTCCGCGGTCACGTAGCTCTGCACGTAGCCGTTGCACTGGTACCACTCCTTGTTGCCGACGAAGGCGAGGCCCTCGGTCGTGCATCGGTCCCAGTAGGCGACGCGCTCGTAGCCTCCCTCGCCCGGTTGGTACGCGGCAACCTGGTAGAGCTCCATCGGTCCGCTGAAGACCATGGTCATCTCGTCGTCGAACGGGACGAGTGGGCCGCTCACGTCCTTCGGCGTCTTGTCGCAGACGTTGGGTACGCAGCTCGGCGCGACGGTCGAATTGGTGACCTGGCCATAGCTCCCGGTGGCACCCACCCCGGTGTAGGTGATCGCGTCGACCGCCACGCCCGTCGGGTCCGGCGTGTCTTGCCCGAGCGACGTATTGCCGACGTCGCTCGCGGGGCAATCGATCGGAACACCGCTTCCGCCGTCGGCGCTTGCTCCGCCGCTCGATCCGCTGGAGCCGGCGCCGCCGTCCTGGATCGCGGCGACGCCCCCCTCCCTCGCTCCTCCTCCTTCCGGAGCGCCCATGCCCGCGTCCACTCCGCCCGTATCCGTCGTCTCTCGCGACGAGCACCTGGCGAGGCTGAGGGGTGCGGCCAGCACGAGCACGACGGTGAGCCGTTGCATCATGGGTCCCGAGAGGAGAGCAACCCGCGTACCGGTCGTTTTCCTCAGGCCGATGGCGGGCCCGCACCCGCTGGATGCGGCCTCTCGCGTCGCGCCTGCGGTCAAGCCGGCCGCAGTGTCGAGCCTGCCAGGTAGGCAGACTCAACACAGATCGTGGGTTCCCACGCGATGCGACAGGGCTAGGCTGGCCAGCCTGACGAAGGGAGATCACATGCGTCACATTCGATGGGGGACACTCTCGGGGCTCGTCCTGATGACGGGTTTGGGCCTCGTGGCGTGCGACAACAACTCGAGCGGCAGCGCCGCGCCGGCGACCACCGCGTCCTCGACGCCTCCGGCCTCGGCGTCGGCAGCGACCACCGCTTCGGCGGCTCCGTCCGCGGCGCCGGCGGACTCCGCGGCCGGGACGTCGGCCAAGGACGAGGAGATCAACGAGGACGTTCGCAGCTTCCACCGCCACCACCATCACGGCGGGGTGACGATGTTCATCTCGATGGCGATCGACACGCTGGGCCTCGACCCGGCGAAGAAGACCGCGGTCGAGAAGATCCAGAGCGATCTCCACGCGAAGATGGCCCCCGCGCGCGACGCCGAGAAGGATCTCATCTCGACCCTCGCCGACGGGATCGCGGCCGGGAAGATCGACCCCGCGAAGGTGGACGCGGCCATCGCGAAGGTGGGGACCGCATCGGCGGCCATCCACGGCGCGACCATGGACGCGATCACACAGCTGCACGACGCCCTCTCGCCGGCCGAGCGGCAGGCGCTCGTCGACAAGGTGCAGGCGCACGCGGAGGTCTGGCGCAAGGTCAACGTCGACGAGAAGGCGGCGAGCAAAGAGAAGGACTCGCACCTCGCGAAGCTGACCACGCTCCTCTCACTCACGCCCGACCAGGTGGACAAGATCACGACCGCCCTGGCGGCTGACGTTCCGCCCAAGCCGGACAACGACCCGAAGCCGGTGGACGCCTACATCACGGCCTTCGCCACGGCGTTCACGGCCGACAAGTTCGACCCGAAGTCGCTCGCCGCTCCGCACACCGCCGCCGCGGGTCACATGGCGCGGCACGGCAACGCCCGCCTCGCCCGCTTCTACGAGGCGGTGACGCCGGTGCTCACCCCCGACCAGCGCACCAAGCTCGCCGCGCACCTGCGGGATCGCCTCAACGACCAGCACGCCTCGGCCCCCAAGTGAGGAACCAATGAAGACGACCATCACGATCCTGTCCGCCGTCGGCGCGCTCGCCGCGGTGTCTCTCGTCGGCTCGATCGCCACCGCGCAGTGGGCGCCGCCGCCGCCCGAGTACGTCGCCTCGACCGAGCCGGTCTACTACGAAGGCCACGCGGCCTACTGGTACAACGGCTACTGGGGCTGGCGCGACGCGCACGGCGCGTGGAACCACTACGATCACGAGCCGGCGTTCCTCGCCCAGCGCCGGGGCGGTGGTGGGCACTACGAACCCGTCCGGCGGTCCTGGGTCCATCGCTGACGGGGCTCCCCGCGGGCCGTGTAGTGACTCCGGCCCGCGTTACGTGCTACGGGGTGGCCCGTGCTGTCCAGACTGGCCACCCCCTCCTCTTCCATCCTCGTCCTCCCGTGCGTCCTGCTCCTCGGCGCGTGCGGCTCTTCCTCCGGTGCTCCGGGCGCCGCCGGCGCGAGCCCCGAGGGAGGCGCTAGCTCGTCGAGCAGCGGCGGGAGCGGCAGCAGCAGCGGGGGCTCCAGCAGCGGCGGAGGCGGCGACGCGGGCGCCAGCTCATCGAGCGGCGGCGGGGGCAGCGGCAGCGGGAGCAGCGGGGGAGCCGAAGGCGGAACGGGGGAAGCAGGGACGGATGGCGGCTCGCCCTTGCCGGCGGGGACGGCGGTGGTCCGCGTCCACTATCCGGCCGGGTCCCACAGCATCGTAGTGCGGGGGAGCGCCGGAGGTCTCAACTGGACCGCGGGTGCGTCGATGTCCGCCGCCGGCGACACGTTCACCTACACACTGTCGGGGGTCACCGCGACGGTCGAGTGGAAGCCGCTCCTCGACGACGCGACGTGGGCGATCGGTCCGAACTACCACGTCGCTCCCGGCGCCGTCGTCGACGTGTGGCCACACTTCACGACGATGACCGGGACGGTGTCGACGCTCATCACCGACTTCCACTCCACGGTGCTGAACGACGACCGCGCCATCTACGCGTACCTCCCGGCGAGCTACGCGGAGAACACGGACGCCACCTACCCGGTCGTCTACATGCACGACGGCCAGAACCTCTGGGCGGCCTTGCCGCAGCTCGCCTTCAGCGGGACGTGGAACGTCGATACGACCTTCGACACCGCGTCGCAGACGGGTGCGTGCTCTGCGTCCGGTCTCGTCGGCTGGGGGGCGCAGCCGCTCGGCGGGACGGCGACGACCTGCAACGGCGACGCCGACTGCGGCACGGCGGGCGACTGCGAGACGTTCCCCGAGGCCATCGTCATCGGCGTCGCGAACGACGCCAACCGCGTCTACGAGTACACGCCGACCGTCGATCCGACGGAGACGTCGCTGGGCCCCGCCGGGGGGGCCGACCAGTACATCCAGATGCTGGTCACCGAGCTCAAGCCGCAGATCGACTCGATGCTGCGCACGCGGCCGGACGTCAATTCGACGCTGATGGCGGGGAGCTCCCTCGGCGGCCTCGTCACCGCCTACGCCGGGCTCAAGCGGCCGGATGTCTACGGGCGCATCGCCGCGCTCTCGCCGTCGACGTGGTGGGACAGCGACGTGATCGTCACCGACGTGATGGGGACGGGCGCCGCGCCCGACCGGCCGCTCGTGGTCTACGTCGACTCGGGACAGGGCACGGTCGACGACGAGTCGGACACGGACGAGCTGGCGTCGGCCTATCTCGCGCTCGGCTACGTGAACGACGTGAACTTCCGCCACGTGATCCAGCCCGGGGCGCAGCACAACGAGACGTACTGGGCGGAGCGATTCCCCGGCGCCATGCAGCTCGTGCTAGGTACGCGCTGAACGGAGGGGGCGCGCATGGCGCCCGGGACTGATGATCGGCGTCTCTCGCCTCGCAAAGGCCTACGGGGGGCGCACCCTGTTCGAGGACGTCTCGCTGCAGCTCAACGCGGGCTCGCGCTACGGGCTCGTAGGGGCGAACGGCTCGGGGAAGACGACGTTCCTCAAGGTCCTCGCGGGCGACGAGCCGGCGAGCGACGGGACGTTGGCCATCCCGGGGCGCGCGCGCGTCGGCGTGCTGCGGCAGGATCTCTTCCTCGACGACGGGCAGATCATCCTCGATCTGGCGATGATGGGCGATCGCGACGTGTGGAAGGCCCTCCACGAGCGCGCGCGCATCATCGACCACGGCGAGGGCGACGCCGGCCGCCTCGCCGAGCTCGAGGACACGCTGCGCACGTCCGACGGCTACACGCTCGAGGCGCGCGCCTCGGCGATCCTCGAGGGCCTCGGCATCCCACAGTCGTCGCACCGGCGGCCGCTGTCCACGCTCTCGGGCGGCTTCAAGCTGCGAGTGCTGCTCGCCCAGGTGCTCGTCGGCGGCCCCGACGCGCTCTTCCTCGACGAGCCCACCAATCACCTCGACATCCTCTCGATCCGCTGGCTCGAGAAGTTCCTCGCCGCCTACCGGGGCGCGGCGGTGGTCATCTCGCACGACCAGCGGTTCCTCGACAACGTCGCGACCCACATCCTCGACGTCGACTACGAGACCATCACGCAATACACGGGAAACTACTCGGCGTTCGTCGTCGAGAAGGCGGCCACGCGCGAGCGCAAGGAGGGCGAGATCGCCCGCGCCGAGAAGATCATCGCCGACAAGCGGGCCTTCGTGGAGCGCTTCGGCGCGAAGGCGACCAAGGCCAAGCAGGCCCAGAGTCGCCTGAAGCAGATCGAGCGCATCGAGGTGGAGGAGCTGAAGACGAGCTCGCGCCGGACGCCGCTCTTCCGCTTCGGCCTCGAGCGGGCCAGCGGGCGGGACGTGCTCGAGGTGGCATCGGTCTCGAAGTCGTACGGCTCGAAGCAGGTGCTTCGCGACGTCTCGCTCGCGGTGCGACGCGGCGAGAAGGTCGCGGTCATCGGCCCGAACGGCCTCGGGAAGTCGACGCTCCTCAAGATCGTCATGGGGCGGCTCGAGGCCGATGAGGGGACGGTGCGCTTCGGGCACGAGGTGCGCGCGGGCTACTTCGCGCAGGATCACCACGAGCTCCTGCGCGAGGCGCAGATGACCGCGCTCGACTACGTCTGGGCGGCCTGCCCGCAGGAGGGGACGAGCCACGTGCGCGGGCAGCTCGGACGGGTGCTCTTCTCCGGGGAGGACGTCGAGAAGCCCATCGGAGCCCTGTCCGGGGGCGAGGCCGCGCGTCTCATCTTCGGGCGCATCATCGTCGAGAAGCCCAACGTGCTGGTGCTCGACGAGCCGACCAACCACCTCGACCTCGAGGCCATCCACGCGCTCGTCGAGGGCCTGAAGGCCTTCGAGGGCACGGTCCTCTTCGTGTCCCACGATCGCTGGTTCGTGTCGGAGCTGGCGACGCGTATCCTCGAGGTGACCCCGGACGGGCCGCGCGACTTCCCCGGCACCTACGCCGAGTACCTCGAGCGCTGCGGGGACGACCACCTCGACGCCGATGCGGTCGTCCTCAAGGCGAAGGACGTCCGCGCCCGGCCGGCCGCGGCGACGAGCGAGGGCGGCGTCTCGTGGGAGGAGCAAAAGCGCCGGCGCAACCGGCTGAACGCGCTGCCCGGGCGACGCGACAAGGTGCTGGCGGCGATCGACGGGGCCGAGGCGCGACGACGGGCGATCGCCGCGCTCTACGCCGAGCCGGGGTTCTTCCCGAAGACGGCGGCCGAGGACGTAAAGGCGCTCGAACGCGAGGATGCCGCGCTGGCGTCGCAGATCCACACCTGGCTCGTCGAGTGGGAAGAGATCGAGAAGGAGCTGGCCGCGGTCGAGAGCTAGCTCGCGACGAGGGCGAGGTTCCGGGCACTGACCGTCGCGGGAAACAGCTCGCCCACGGCAACCGAGAGCCCGTGCTGCTCGAGGTACGCGGCACGATCGAGCAGCACGTACACCTCGAGCGCGCGTGCCAGCATGGCGCGGGGGAGAGAGAGGCGACGCGCGCGCGCGTGGGCTTCACGTGCCCAGGCGGCCGCCTCGTCGATCGCCGCCTTCGCCGGCACCGGTCGACCGCGGAGCTCGAAGGCGCGCGCGACGAGCAGCGAGAGATCGCGCTGCGCCATGCGCCGGTTCAGGCCCACGATCTCCGCGCCGAAGCGGAGGGGCGGACCGTCCTGCGACAGGAGCCGGTGGAGCGCCAGCCTTCGCTCCCGGCCGGCGAGGTTCTCGACGCGCGAGGCCTCGACGCCCTCCTCGCCCGGGGCGAGGTTGCTGAGGCCGAGCAAGCTTCGTGGTAGCTCGAGCCGTCCGCCGTCGTCGGGCCCGGTCGAGAGCGGAGCCCGGGACATCTGTCGCCGCTTCTGCAAGCAACACCCGACGAGCACGAGCGCCACGGCCCCGACCTTCGCGGCGCGCGCGACGCTCGTGACCATCACATCCCCCAGCTCGCCGCACGCGTGGAGACCGATGACGCAATCGCCGGCCGCCAGCGAGAGCCCGTCGCGCAGCACGTCAGTGACCGCGAACGCCGGGGACGACGGACCCACCGAGAGCGTGCGCGCGCGGACGGCGAGCGCGGCGTCGCGTTCGAGGCCGACGACCGGCAGGCCGGTCTCGACGGCGATCTCCCGCGTGAGGTGACCGTGCCCGGACCCGACGTCGACGACCCGCGTGGAGCGCGCCGCCAGCGGCTGGACGACACTTCGAAACGCGTCGATCTGGGCGCGCTTGCGCCGGGTCTCGCGTCTCTTCGGCGCACGTTCCGCGCCCACGGTGATCAGCACGGGCAGCGCACATGCCAGCGCGGCGCGCTCGACGAGCGAACGCAGATCCCCCGGCGTGCGCTCCGGCCAGCGCGCAGCGTGACCGCGCGACTCGATCGTCGCCAGCTCCGCGTCGTCGAGCGACAGGAGGAACGGTGCCCAGCCTCGCGCCACGAGCGCCGCGGGAACGCTCCCGCTCGCTCCCGGGCGCGCCTCGAGGAAGTCGCGGCTCTCGACGACGAGCCGAGCGACCGCTTCGTGGTGGCTTACTCGACCCAGCAGCGATGCTCGCGCGACCAGCGCTCCTGCTCGGAGCAGTGGGTCCGGCAGGCCTCGTCGCCGCAGCGGGTGGTGCACACTTCGACGTCGTGCCGGTTGTGGAACGTCGTCCGGCACTCCTCGGTCGGCCCCGTCTGGACCGAGGCGTAACAGGCCGCGAGGCCCACGCCACAGATGGTCAAGGCCATCACCTTCCGGATGATCGTGGCGGGCACTTTGGTACGCATCATCATCCCCTAAAGCTCGCGCATAGCCCTACCTTCGGTCAATAGCTCCTGACCGCCGATGACCAGCCCCAACAAGCGCCGCGCCCTCAAGCCGATGTTCAGCCTGTCGCCGGTACTCTTCCGGAACAGCGCCATCGGCGGCCGCGGGGTCTTCGCGCGGCGCCCCTTCGAGCCGGGCGACGTCGTCGTCCCCTACGCCCCCAAGCAGAGGAGAGTTCCCGCGGGGAGCCCGGCTGCCGCCGCAGCATCGCAGACGAAGCTGACGCTCCTCTCCGGCGACCAGGTCATCGTCCCCGACACGACCGTGCCCGGCGGCTGGCTGTGCAACCACAGCTGCGACCCGAACGCGACCCTCTACGCCAGCGGCGAGGGGCGCATCCAGTGC
>JBEKGQ010000255.1:0-8994 GCA_050012715.1 Polyangiaceae bacterium | reverse complement strand
ATCGCGGGTGCGGTGCGCGCGTATGAGGCTGCCATCGCGAAGGGCGTCTCCCGCCGTCGCTGAGCGCCCCCACGCCGGAGCGGCTAGGATCCCGCCGTGATCCCCGTTCTCTCGCGCGAGCAGATGCGCGCCTTCGACCGGCACGCCATCGACGTCTGCCACGTCCCGAGCCTCGTTCTCATGGAGAACGCGGGACGCGGCGCCACCGACGTCCTCGTCCGCGAGCTGCTCGACGGCGACGCCGCGAACGCGCGCGTCATCGTCGTGTGCGGCACCGGCAACAACGGCGGCGATGGCCTCGTCATCGCGCGCCACCTGTTGCTGCGCGGCGCCGATCCGACGGCGTGGATCTGCGGCGATGAGGCCAGGCTCTCCCCGGATGCGCGCGCCAACCTGGACGCCTGGCGTGGCGTCGGCGGCGAGGTGCGCGGGCTGACCGCCGGCGCGCCGCTGGAGCCGCTGAAGGACGCGCTCGGCGAGGCCGACGTCATCGTCGACGCGCTCTTCGGGACGGGCCTCGACCGCCCCATCGAGGGCTCCCTCGCCGACGTGGTGTGCGCGATGAACGCCGCCGCCGCGCCGCGGCTCGCGGTCGACCTTCCGTCCGGCCTCGACGCCGACACGGGTCGCACGCTGGGCGTGGCGGTGGACGCGAGCGCGTCGGTGACGTTCGCGCACCACAAGCTGGGGCTCCTCACGCCGGGAGGCGCGGCCCTCTCCGGCCGCGTTCACGTCGTCGACATCGGCGTCCCCGGCTCCCTCGTGGCGCACGTGGGCGGCTCGGCGCAGCTCATGGAGAGGGCGGACCTGCAGGCGTGGCTCACGTCACGCGGCCCGGCGGCCTACAAGAACTCCGCCGGGCACGTGCTCGTCATCGCCGGGTCGCCGGGGAGGATCGGCGCGCCGAAGCTCGTGGCGCACGGCGCGATGCGCGCGGGGGCCGGGCTGACGACGATCGCGACGTGGCCCGAGGCGGCGAGCGCCATCGAGGGCAGTGTGCTCGAGGTGATGACGGCGCGGATCGATCCGGCGAAGGCGAGCGAGAGGCTGGATACGGCGCTCGAGGGCAAACAGGCGGTGGTCATCGGGCCCGGCTTCGGCCTCGGGGACGACGCGCGGGTGGCGGTCGAGTACGTCCTCGCGTCGTGGAGGGGGCCCATCGTGGTCGACGCGGACGCGCTCAGCATGTTCGCCGGTCGGCCCAGTATCTTCATGGCGTCGAAGAAGGCGGTGCTCACGCCGCATCCCGGCGAGGTCGCGCGGCTCCTGGGGAAGAAGGCGGCCGACATCGAGGCCGACCGCTTCGGGGCGGCGCGCGAACTGGTGGCGGCGACCGGGGCGGTGGTGGTTCTGAAGGGGGCCCACACGCTCGTCGCGTCGCCGGACGCCCGCATGGCCGTGTCGCCCATCGCGTGTCCCGCGCTCGCCACGGCGGGCGCGGGCGACACGCTGGGCGGGATCATCGGGGCTCTGGCCTGCACGCTGGCGCCGTTCGAGGCGGCGTGCGCGGGGGTCCTCCTTCACGCGATGGCGGGGGAGGCGTGGTCCCGGGCGAACGGCGGGGCGGATCGCGGGATGGTGGCGTCGGACATCGCCGACATGCTCCCACCGCTCTTCGCGGCGAGCACCGGGCCAACCCCGCGGGCGTAGGCCACGGAACACAGGCATTGGACACAGGGACACGTCCTCCGTTGCGGCCCGGCGGATTCCTTCGTCCTTTCGTGACCCTGCGGTGGGGCACCGGGCTTGCTGTAGAGGCGAGGCATCACGGAGGACACGATGCCCGCCCCCGCTTCCGCCGCCCGTCCCAGCCCTTCTCCCGCTGCTCCCCAGCGCCGCCCCGCCGTCGTCGCGTCCGACACGCGGGAGCTTCACGCGGGGCTCGTGCAGCTCATTCCGGAGCTGCGCGCCCGCGCGCTCCGGCTTTGCAGCGACCGCGCCGCCGCGGACGACATCGTGCAGGACGCCATCGAGCGGGCGCTCCGCTTCTCGGACCAGTACCAGCGGGGGACGAACCTCCGCGCCTGGTCGTTCCAGATCCTGTTCAGCGTGTTCGTGACGCGCTGGCGTCGGCGTCGCCGCGAGCGCAACGCGCTCGAGAACCTGGCGAGCGATCCTTGTGCGTGGACGGTGCCGGCGGGTTTCACCGCGCCGGACCGCGGGCCGGGGGCGCTGACGGCGTCGACGCAGCGAAAGCTGGACGCGCTGCCGGAGGGGTTCCGCGCCGTGCTGGTGATGGTGGACATCGAGCAGCGCACGTACCGCGACGCGGCGCACGAGCTGGGAGTCCCGGTGGGGACAGTGATGAGCCGCCTGCACCGCGGCCGGAAGCTCCTCGCCGCGCAGATGGCGGAAGAGCGCGACGCGGCGTGAGTGCGGAACGGCGGACCCCGAGGAGCCGCCGTCAGCCCCGCGGCTTCCAGGGAACGTCGGGCACGCCGGCGAGGACGTTGGCCCACCGCGCGAGCGCGAAGAGCAGATCACTCAGCCGATTGAGGTAGACGACGACGTCGCCGCGCACCGGGGCGTCGTCGAGGGCCAGGACGGCGCGCTCTGCGCGACGGCACACGGTGCGCGCGACGTGGAGGGCGGCGGCCTGCGGCGACCCGCCGGGGAGCACGAAGCTCTTGAGAGGCGCGCACGCCGCGTCGGCCTCGTCGATGGCGTGCTCGAGGCGGGCGATGTCGGCGTCGCCGATGGGCGTCATGCCGAGCTTGCCCTCCTTGCCGGGAACGCAGGCCAGCTCGGCGCCGAGAGTGAAGAGGTCCTCCTGGATGGGGGCGAGAATGGCCTCGATGGCCGGAGGGAGCGCGGTCGCGCGGGCGACGCCGACGAACGAGTTGGTCTCGTCGACGGTGCCGTAGGCGTCGACGCGCGCGCTGGCCTTGGGGACGCGACCGCCGCCGAAGAGCCCCGTCGTGCCGTCGTCGCCGGTCTTCGTGTAGAGCTTCATGCGGCGCGCACTCTCGCGCGCGCCGCCGGCCGGGGCAAGGACAAGGGCGCGTCGGGGGAGCGGGAGCAGGTGGGTGACGGTCAGGCGCGGTGCAGGGCGGCGCTGTTCGCGGATGCCTGCGCCGACGTGTACTCCTTGTAGAAGTCGATCGCCGCGTTGATGAAGTCGCCGGCGCTCTTCTTCGCGTCGTTCTCGTCGTCCGCGGCGCTCTTCGCCTGGTCCGAGGCGGACTTGGCGGCGGCGGCGCTGGCGTCGTCGTTGGCCTCGGAGGCGCTGGCGTCGGCGGCGTTGATCGACGCGCCGGCCTTGAGCACGGTTCCGTCGAGCTTGAGCGCGGCGGAATCGACGCTCTCTTTTCCATCCGAGGCGACCACCCCGGCGGCGGCGACGTTGAAGCCGCCCTCGGCGATCATGCCCAGCCCCGACGCGAGACCGCCGGAGCGAATCTCGTCGGCTTTCTGGTTCATCGCGGCCACCTGCTGCTGGTCCTCGCTCACCTCGATCGCCTGGTCCGCCTGGCGTGCGGCCTGGGCGTTGGTCTGCTGCTGCTCCCCCGACTTGACGGCGAGAGCGGCGATCTCGGCGCCCGGATCGCCGGACGCGAAGAGCGCGTCGACGGGGTCAGGGAGAATCGAGTCGGTGGCGCCGGCGGTTCCGGGCGTCGTTTCGTCGACGACGCCGACGGCGGCGGCGTTCACACTCTGCGTGGCTTGAATGGTCATGGCTCATCCCTTGACGGAAATGGTGGCGGCAGCCGCCGCGGTCGACTGATCATTGGCTTGAATGGCTCCCTGGACTGCCTGCTGGCGGCCCTTCTCGGTCTTGCTGGCGGCCTTCAGGTCGTCGATCTCCCAGCCGACCGACTGCTGGAGCTCCGCGTTCTGATTCACCGCCTGCTGCGCATCCGCTGCCGCGTGCTGAGCGGTCGCCGCGAAGTCCGCGTTCACGATTTGCGCGCCACCCGCGACGGCTTCGGACGTGCCACCGAGAGCGCTGAACGCGGCGCCGACGCCGAGAGCGGTCTTCGACGCGCTGCTCAGGTTCATCGTCACGAGCCCCGCGGAAGCGGCGGCCGCGCCACCGACTCCGACCGCGGCGCCGCCCAGCTCCATGCCGACCCCGATGGCGGTCGACGCATTCCCGAAGCACTTGGTGTCGGAGACGATCTCGCCTCCGACCGAGAGGAGGAGCGCGGCACCGGCGATGGTCGCCGCGCCGGCCCCGAATGAGGCCGTCGTCACGACCGCGGAGCCCACCACCGCGGCGACCTTCGCCACGTAGAGGGCGCCCTTCTCGAGGTCGTTCCAGAAGGCCGGGCTGTTCGCCGCGTCCTTCACGTCGGACACGGTGTCCTTCACGAGCGCCTCCGGCTTCAGGTGGGTGGCGTCCTTCGTGACGTCGCTCACGAGGTGACCGATGCTCGAGAAGAAGCCGCGACCGTGGTTGGCCTGGGCCGCCTGTGCTCTCGCCTCCGCGGCCTGCTCGTCGGCGAGGGCCTGCTGCTCCTGCTTCTCGTCGACCTTCACCGTGGCCTCGCCGGCCTGCATGCTGTTTGCCGACTGCTGGGACATGGCCTGGTAGAGGACGCCGAGGGCGTCGTCGAGGCTCGCGCCCGAGGGGGCGTCCGCGTCGGGGAGGAGCGTCGCCTCGGTCGTGGTCGTCGCTTCGCCCGTGCTCGTCACGGCGACTGGCGTCGTGCTTGCGGCGGTCACGGCGTGCGTCACGGCCGTCTCCTCTCGGCGGCGACGAGCTTGCGAAGCTCGTCGTCGCGTAGCTCGTCCGCGATGCGCGCAGCCTCGTCGACCGCTTCCCGCGCCTCGCTCACCTGGCCGCGTCGACGGAGGATGCGCGCGCGGGCAAGCTCGCATCGCGGCGTCGTGTGCACGACGTTGCCGGCTGCCTCGTAGAACTCGAGCGCGATGTCGTGCTGGTCGAGCGCCTCGTGGCACGCGCCGAGGGCGAGCCAGCCGCGCTCGTCGTCCGGCGCGATGTGGATGAGGGCCCGGAAGACGCTCTGGGCGTGCTTGAACCGGTCCTGCGAGTACAGCCAGTGGCCTGTCGCGTAGAGCGCCTCGATGGCGCCGGGCGACGGCTGGGGGGGAGCCGCTTTCATCTGCATGGCGCGCCTCCCTCAGGTTCCGATCTTGTCGGCGATCTTCTCGAGACCGTCGTCGTAGGACTGGAGAATGCTCGTCGTCAGCTGGATCGCGGTCGTCCGCGTCGACATCAGCGACTGGATGTTGATCATTCCCAGCTCTGCACCCGAGCTGAGGCTGCTGTTGATGTTGTTGAGGGTGTTCGTGAAGTCCGTGAGCTCGTTCGTGCCGAGACCGTTGTCTTTGCTGTTGTTGACGTTGGCCGGGGGCGTCGTCCCGGTGGGTTGACCTGCAACGCCCGCCCCGTTGCTGCAGTAGTACCCCTGGACAGAGCTGCCCGCCGGGAAGGGCCCGGTGCCGGTAGCCATGATCGTGTCGTGAAGCTGCTCGAGCTGCCCTAGCTGCGAGCAGCCGGGGTCCTTCTGCTGAATCTGAGAGATGAGACTCTCGAGATTCCCCTCGAGGGTCTGGCAGGCCGACGCGCTAGAGAGCACGCCGCCATTGGCGTTTGCCGAGTCGCTTGCGATCTCCGACAGGATGTTCCCGATGGCGCTCTGCTCCCAGTCGGAGTTCTGCTGCGCGGTCATCGCCGTCTGCACCTGCGAATCGATGCCCTGGAGGCGCGTCTGGCAGTAGACCATCAGCGCCTGGGGCGTGAGGTACACAGGGGGCGACGAGCCATCGGTGGTCGCGCCGGTGGCCGCGGTCCCGCTCGTATTCGAGATCGCGGCCTCGTTCATCATGTCGTACAGGGCCTGCTGCTGAGCGGACGACAGGGGCTGAGGGTTCTGCACGGTGGTCATCTTCGTTCTCCTTTTTCTTCTCAGGCGCGCACGCCCATGACGGGCGTCGCGCGTTCGGGGTTCGTGCCGATGACTTGATCGAGGAGATCGCGCGGCACGGCGATCTCGACATCCCCGAGCTTTGCCGCCATCGCGTAGAGCCGTCGCAACTGGTCCTCTTGCGTCTCCTGCTCGCGCCGGATGGCCTCGAGCTTGTCCCTGCGATCGTTCGTCATCGGTCCCTTCCGCCTTTCTTGAACCCCCATCGGACGGCCCGTGGAAGGAGTTGCGCGAAAAGGGCAAGGGCGTGCCGCGGTCGGCCATTTCGACGACCGTCGCCCCTCGGACTCGAACGCGCTGATGTGCACTCCCGACGCCAGGTTGCAGGCCTGGAGCCGGAGGCTCCGCTGCGACGGCGTGCCCTTCGCTCGTATGCCCGGGGGTATTGCGGCGAATGCCGGGGCGATCTCGGCGAAGCCCGGAACATTGACCCGGAGGGAGAGAAGGATCCGGGCGTACAGGGAGCCCCTGGCGCGAGAGCCGTGGACCATGCGACGGAGCTCGATGCGAAACCGCCGTTAGGGCCGATGGAACGGCCGCTTCAGCGGCATCCTCGGACGGAGGAGCGCAACCATCGCCCGCAGCGGGAGGGCCATCGCGTGGAGGAACATCGTCATCCGAGCAAGGAGCGGGTCCCTTCGAGGGACCAGCCAGGCGGTTCGCGGGACAGCCGCGTCCGTCCAACGCGGAGGCACGGCGGAGAGTGCCGTTTCTCGCCACCCGCCAGGCGACGCAGGACCGACGTCCTCCGTGGGACGGACGCGGCTGTCCCTCCGATGGCCGCGCTCCTCCGCGCGACCGCCCGGCTCGTCCCTCGAAGAGCCCGGAGGTCGGTGCATCGACCACCGCGGCCGGCTCGGCCTTCAGGCTTCCAGTCTATCCAGGTCGGCGATCAGCCCCGGCCCGACCGGCGTCCAGCCGAGCTTTTTCCGGGTGATGGCGCTCGACGCCGCCATGTCCACGCCGGCGAACATGGCCATCCAGCCGAAATGCGCCGCGACCTCGTCGCCGGTCAAGCTCACCACCGGCAGCTTCAACGAGCGACCGAGCGCCTCGGAGATGTCCTTCGCGGTCACTCCTTCTTCGCCCACGGCGTTGTACCGCGCGCCGGGCTCGGCCCGCTCGATGGCGAGCTTGTAGAGGCGCGCGACGTCGCTCACGTGCGCGGCCGGCCAGCGGTTCTTCCCGTCGCCCACGTAGGCCACGCGCCCCTTCGCGCGCGAGATCGCGATGAGCGGCGTGATGAGCCCCTGCTTCTTCGTGTCGTGCACCTGCGGAAGGCGCACGTACGACACGTTGACGCCCCGCGCGGCGACGGCGGCGCCGGTCTCCTCGGAGATCTTGCGCGGGTTCGCGTGGCTCGCGTCGAAGACGTCCTCGCTGGCGAGCTCGCCCGGCCCGCGGCTCCCCATCCCGGTCCCCGACGTGACGATGAGCGGCCGCTTCGAGCCGACGAGCGCCTCGCCGATGGCCTCGATGTTCCGCTTGTCCTTCTGGCAGTTCTCGACGAAGCGGGAGAAGTCGTGATCGAAGGCGCAGTGGATGACGGCGTCGGCCCTCTCCGCGCCGCGGCGGAGCGTGGTCGGGTCATCGAGGTCGCCCCGGTGCACTTCGGCGCCCGCGGCGGTGAGCTGCTCGCCGCCCGCGTCGGAGCGGGTGAGGCCGAGCACGTGGTGCCCGGCCTGGACGAGCTCCGGGATGATCTTCGAGCCGATGAAGCCGGTAGCGCCGGTGAGGAAGATTCGCATGGGTCTCTCCTTGGTTCGCGTGGTCGCGCAGCTGGTGAGATGCGACGCTACGCGGAGGGGGTTCTCCCCGCCGTTCGCATTTCTGGTTCAATCGTTCACCGCCGCCATGGATCCCCTCTCCGAAGTCCTGTCGCTGCTGAAACCGTCGAGCTACGCCGCGGGCGGCTTCGGCACGCAGGGCGATCTCGCCATCCGCTGGCCGCGGCACGACGGTATCAAGTGCTACGCCCTCCTCGCCGGCGAGTGCTGGCTCGTCGTCGAAGGGACGGGCGATCCCGTCGCGCTTCGCGCGGGCGACTGCTTCCTCTTGCCGCGTGGCCTCCCTTTCCGTCTGACGACGGACCTCGCCCTCACGCCGGTCGACTTCCAGATCTTGCGCGCGCAGGGGCGTATCGGCGGCATCACCCGATCGGCCCGCGGCGCGGCCCGCTTCCTCGCCGGCGGTCACTTCGCGCTCGCCGGGAGCCACGCGAAGCTCGTGCTCGACGCGCTGCCGCCCATCGTCCACATCCGCGCCGAAGCGGACCGCGCCCAGATGCGCTGGGCGCTCGAACGGATGCGCGAAGAGCTGAGCGACCCGCGTCCCGGCGGCTCACTCATCGCGCAGCAGCTCGCCACCATGATGCTCGTCCAGGCCCTGCGCCTCTACCTCGGCGAAGGCACGCGCGCCTCGGGAGCGGCGGCGAGCTGGCTCGCCGCGCTCACCGACCCGCAGCTCCATGGAGCCATCGCCGCGATGCACGACGAGCCCGGGCACCCGTGGACCCTCGAGAAGCTCGCCCGCCGCGCGGGTATGTCGCGCACCGTCTTTGCGCTTCGCTTCAAGGAGGTCGTCGGCGAGACCGCCACGGAGTACCTGACGCGCTGGCGCATGCTCCTGGCGGCCGAGCGGCTCACCACCGGCGGCGAGCCGGTCGCCACGATCGCCTCCGCGCTCGGGTACGAGTCGGAGAGCTCGTTCGGGAAGGCGTTCCGGCGGGTGATCGGGCATCCGCCGCGGCGGTTCGCGCGCGGGCCGGCGCGGTCGCCGGCGGCTTGGTAGCAGGCTTTCCCTGCTCTCGACCCGCGCTACACTCCTCTCCGTGGCGCACGAGGGACCCTACCGGCAGCCCGCATCCCCCCGCACCGGCGCCACCGACCCCGCTGCCCCGTTGGCGCGCCAGGCCCTCCTCGTCGCCGCCACCGGCGTCCTCCTCGTCCTCCTCGCCGCGCCCGTCCTCGCGCTCGCGGCGCAGCCCTTCAGCTTCTACGCGACCCTCGTGACCGGCGTCCTCGCGACGCTCACGGCGGTGACGCTGCTCCGCATCGGCTTCGCGGCCTCCTGATGCCCGACGCGGTCGTCGAGCTGCGAGGCG
>JBEKGQ010000254.1:0-9057 GCA_050012715.1 Polyangiaceae bacterium | reverse complement strand
GTTCGCGAGGCTGATGGCGCGCGCCGTGTCGTGGCTGCCGAAGAAGTGGCCCATGAGCGCGCTCGGCGTCACCCCGGTCCACGTCGACTCGTCGGAGACGAGGCCGTTGTCGAGGTCGGTACCCGCGTTCGAGTCGCCCTGGAGGATGGTCCCGACGATCGTGTTGTGGAGCGGGTCGTCCATCGAGCCGTCGAACATGTTCGGCTGCACGCAGTCCATGACGTTCGCGACGACGCCGCCGAGCGCCTCGCCCACGATGTAGAAGGGGAGGTTCGTCGAGATTGCCGCGCGTATCTTCGAGCGCATGTCGAGGCACAGCTCGTTGTTCACCTGCTTCACCGCATCGACGCGGAACCCGTCGAGGTCGAACTGCTCCATCAGCCAGACGGCGTGATTTGCGAGCTCGTCGTCGACCGACGGGTTCGTCGAGTTCAGATCCGGCAGGTACGGGTCGAACCAGCAGTCCGCGCGGTTCCACGTCGTCGTCTCCGGGGTGTCCCAGAGGTTCTCGTTCCCGCAGTCGTTCGTGCCGCTCTGGTAGGGGATGTTGAACCAGGCGAGGTCGGCCTGGTGTGCGAACGAGAGCGGCGCGATCTGCGCCGACTGCCCGCTGGGGGGGCTCGAGTCGGCGAACACGTGGTTCACGACGAGGTCGGTGAGGACGCGGATGCCGTGCTGGTGGGCTGCGTTCACGAGTGCCACGAGGTCGGCCGCCTCGCCGAAGTGCGGCTCGATCGGGTTCGTGATGCCGTTGTTGGCGAAGGTCGGATCGTTCTCCGACCCGTACGTCCACCCGCTCGCGATGGGAAAGTACGAGTGGTACCCCGACAGGCAGTGGCCGACGTTCGCGCCGTCGCCCATCTCGCAGAGCTTCGTCCCCAGCACCGGGGAGCTGAGCCAGAGCGTGTTGACGCCCATGGCGTCGAAGTACCCCGCGTTGATCTTCTGCGTCACGCCGCCGAAGTCGCCGCCCTTCCAGTCGCCGACGGGATCGGTCGGCGCACCGTTCGGCCCCGCCTTGCTCGTGCCGCCGGCGAGGAAGCGGTCGACCATGACCTCGTACATGAACGAGTCGGTCCAGGCGAACGTGGACGCCTCGATCCAGAAGGGGACGAAGAGCGTCGCCGGGACGCCATTCGTATCGACGACCTGGAATACGTACGCGTACTTGTTCGGCGCCTTGATGCCCGACGACACGGAGACGGTGAACGTGTGCGAGCTCGCGTCGTACGGCACGAGGCCTGCCGCCTCGGGGGCTCCGTTGAGCGTGACGACGGTCTTCGCCGTATCGAGGTCGGCGCCGCCCGGGACGAACTTGACCTGGAAGGTGTAGCTCGTGGCCGTCGTGGTGACGCTGCCGCCGACGAGCTGCAGCGTGCCGGGGGCGGAGAGCCCGCACGTGACGGCCTGCAGGATGTTGTTCGTGTTCATCCCGGCGTTCGACGGGAGATCGATCGTCGGCTGGCCGGCGCCGAGGATCCAGTTGCCGTCGGCGACGAACTTGTACTCGACGTCCTTCCCGTAGGGGACGGGCGTCGTCACGGTCCACGCGCCGCCCGCGCTCTTCGTCATCGGGATCGCGGTGGTCCAGGCGTTGTAGTCGGTCTCGAGGTTGACCGTGGTGTAGCCGCTGTCCGGCAGCGTGAACGTCTCGGGGCAAGTCGTCGGCGGGACGATCGCGCCGCCGTCGGGCCCGATGGAACCGTCGGGGGATCCCGTGGAACCGTCGGGGAGCGACCCGTCACCCGAGCTGCCGCCGTCGCCGTGACCGCTCGAAGAGCCGTCGGCGCCGACGTAGCCGCCGTCGAGGAGCGCGGGCGGGTGGTACGGAGACGCCTGCTCCGAGCTGCACCCGACGCACGCGAGCGGCACGGCCGCGACGATGCAGAGAATGACGCGCCTCAGCATGGCCAACTTCTCCCGGAGGCGCGCATCGTGACTCATGCACGAGTGACGAGCAACCTCGATCGGCGCGATCACCCCTTCTTCAGCTCCAGCTCCTCCCAGCGGCCCACCAGCCTGGCGGCCTCCGCCTTCGCGTGATTCAGCTCCTGCTGCAAACCTGCGACCTCGGAGCCCCGCGTGGCATAGAGATCCGGGTCGGCGAGCTTCGTCTCGATCCGCGACGCGGCCAGCTCCGCGGCGTCGATCCGCTCGAGGATGCCGTCGAGCTCCAGCCGCTCGGCGTAGGTGAGGCCGCCCTTCGGCCTCCCCTTGGCGGGCGGCGGAGCGCTCGGCGTCGCGGGCCGCGCGGGGCGAGCGGCCTCGGCCTCGGCGCGCTGCTTCTGCGTCACGTAGTCCTGCCAGCCGCCGGCATACCGCGTCACGCGCGCCGGCCCTCCGGCGGGCCCCGGCTCGAAGGCGAGGATCGACGTCGCCACGCCGTCGAGGAAGGCGCGGTCGTGCGTCACGACGATGACCGAGCCGGTGAAGTCGGTCAGCATCTCCTCGAGCGCCCCGAGGGTCGGCAGGTCCAGATCGTTCGTGGGCTCGTCGAAGAGCAGCAGGTTCGCCCCCTCGCGGAGCACCTTGGCCAGCGCCACGCGCGCCCGCTCGCCGCCCGACAGCGAGCCGACCTTCTGGCGCTGCTTGGACGGATCGAAGAGAAAGAGCTCCAGGTAGCTCCGGAGGTCCATCTGCTCGCGGTCGCGGAGGCCCAGGTTCACCGTCGTGCTGCCGCCTTCGCCGCGGACGTCGTCGAAGATGGACTTGTCGTCGTCCAGGTTGGCGCGAGCCTGATCGAGGTAGGCGACGCGCGTGTTCTTGCCGAGCACGACCTGGCCGGATGCCACGCGCCCTTCCCCCAGGATGGCGCGGATGAGCGTCGTCTTGCCCACGCCGTTGGGCCCCACGACCCCGATGCGGTCGCCCGACGAGAGGATCAGCCCGAACGGCGCGTTGAGGGGCGTCGCGCCTTCGACCGGTGGCGCGAGCGCGAGGTCCTTCAGCTCGAGGATCGTCTTGCCCTCGCGCGACGTCGCCGCCGCGACGAGCGCCACCTGGCCTGGTCGACCCGCCGTCGCCGAGCCTTGCGCCTCGAGGGCGCCGGCGCGCTGGATGCGCGCCTTCTGCTTCGTGCTGCGCGCCTTCGGGCCTCGCGACAGCCACTCGCGCTCGCGCCGAAGGATGTTCTGGCGGTTCTGCTCGACGCGCCCCTCGTGGGCCATGAGCTCCGCCTTCTTGTCCAGGTAGTCGCCGTAGCCGCCGGGGTAGGACGTCAGCCGTCCGCGCTCCAGCTCCACGATGCGCTGCGCGATCGCGTCGAGGAAGTACCGGTCGTGGGTCACCAGCACGATCGCGCCGGGGAAGTCGTTCGCGAGGAGACCCTCGAGCCACGAGACGGTGTCGGCGTCGAGGTGGTTGGTGGGCTCGTCGAGGATGGCCACGTCGGGGCTCGCCACGAGCAGCTGCGCCAGGGCGATGCGCCTCCGCTCCCCGCCGCTCCGCTCCCCGCAGGGTCGCTCCACGTCGTCGACGCCCAGGCGATGCAGCAGCGCCAGTGCCTCGTGCGCGCGGTCGCGCCCCTCGTCCACGTCGGCCGGGTGCGCCACGATGGCCGCGACGACGACGTCGCGCGCGCTCAGATGCGGATCGAGCTCCGGCTCCTGGGCGAGGTACTTCACCGTGAGCCCGCGCCGCACCGCTACCGTCCCGCCGTCGGGGGCCTCCGCGCCGGCGAGGATCTTCGCCAGCGTCGACTTGCCCGCGCCGTTCGCGCCGATGAGCGCGACCTTCTCGCCGCGCGCGAGGGTGAAGGTCGCGTCCTCGAGGACGACCTGGACGCCGAAGGCCTTGCGCAGGTGCTGCGCGGTGAGGGCGGGCATGATCGCGGCTCAGGGCGACGGCGCGCTCTCCCCGGCGATCGGGTAGATCGGCTTCACGTCGACGGGGATGCCCTCGAGGCCGCCCATGACCGCGGTCATCGCGTCGCTCATGACGCCGTACTTCGCCAGGAGGGCGTCGGCGCCCGCCTTGTCGCCGTTCCACTGCAGGACGCAGAGATCGTGCACGAGCTTGCCGATGGCGACCTCGAGCTTCGGCAGGTCGACCTTGTACCGCTTCGACGCGGGGTCGAACGTCGCGCCGCCCGCTTCGACGAACCGGTTGATCTGCACCGCCGCGCCCTGGCCGTGCGCCTCGGCGACGCCGAAGCGCGTGCTCCGGAAGAGCCCCGCGAAGTACGAGACGAGGAGCTTGTCGTGGAGGTCCTTCGGAAGATCGCCGCGCTTGACGAGGTAGAGGATGTTGTAGGCCCCCATGACGTCGGCCTTGCACTCCTCGATGGCGGAGTAGCTCGACTGGAGCGACGCCCGCACCTCGTTCTTCGAGTCCTTCACGAAGGCGGGGCCGAGGCTGTGGCTGAGCTCGTGGAAGAGCGTCTCGTCGAAGAACGACTCGGACGAGAGGAGCCCGAGCTGCGACGAATCGAGCAGCCGCTCGGCGAGGGGCCGCATGATGCGGTCGAACTTGGTCTCGATGAGGTTCCGGAGGAGCACCTTCTTGGCGCCCTTCTCCTTTCGCACCACCTCGTCGTTCGGCAGGTTGAAGGCGATGGTCTGGACGCTCGTGCGCGCCTCGCCGCTCGTGAAGACGAGGTCGACGACGCGGATCGGGCTGTCGCCCCCGCGCTTGCCGTGCGCCCCCTCGGGGATCGGGAGGTTCTTCTCCATCGCCGGCAGGAGCATCTTGTAGCGAGCGAGCTTCGCCGACGCAGCCGGGTCGCTCACCGTGACGTAGGCCTCGAAGGCGGCCTTCTGACCGAGCAGCTCGTCCTCGTACGTCTCGTAGGGCCCGATGGTCGGCTCGACGCGCGAATCGAGGTCCATCCAGTCCTTGTCGCTCTGGCGGTACTCGTCGGTACCGAACGCCGCGGCGCGCGACGTCAGGAACTTCGCCAGGGACCTGTTCTGGGTCGCCGCGGCTGCCTCGAGGAGCTGTGCGGCCGCCGGCTTCAGCCACTCCGCGTAGACCTTGGAGTACGGCACGGCCTTCAGCTGCTCGCCGTCGCGCTGCACCACGGTGTTAAGGCCCTCGAGCGCGTCCTTCCAGTCGGGATGCGCGACGACGTACGCCTTGAACGCGTCAGCGGTCAGATCCTCGGGATAGAAGCCCGCTCCCGCGGGGTGGGGACGCTCGACCGCGAACGGCCTGAAGTGGTCCTGTCGGTCCCAGGGCCCGCGCATCAGATCGAAGTACGCGAGGATGAGCCGGCCATGCTCCGACGTGTCGGCGGCGAGCTGCGCCCGGAGGGCGGGGTTGCCCTTCCAGCTCTGACGGTCGAAGACCGGGTCGAGCAGCCGCGCGGCGGCGATCGTGGCGTCGAGCGCCTTCTTCTCGGACGGCGGGAGGGTGGTGACGTCGGCCGTGATCACCGCGGGCACGAACTGGGCGAGCTTTGCGCGCAGGACGGCGTCGTCGGGCATCGCGCGCGGTGTCACCGCGGGAGTCTGCGTGATCGGGGCCGCGGACGGGGGCACGGGAATGACGGTGGGGGGCGGCGGCGGGGGAGGGGACGAGCCGCCGCACGCGACCAGGGTGAGCCAGGCAAGGGGGGCGAGGCGCTTCATAGGCGCCCGATCTCGCACAGATCCGAGGCGATGTCGCCGCCCCCGGCGGAAAACCTTGTACCTTCGTCGACGAGACGAGGAGAGGCGATTCCGCGTGCACGCCGTTCCCCCTTCCCCCCCGCCCGGCATTCCCCGTCCGGGAGACTTCGTGGGCGGCCGCTACGCGGTGCAGCGGATCGTCGAGCGCGGCGCGCACAGCATGACGCTCCTCTCGCACGACCCGGAGCGGCGGCCGGTGGCGATCGTCACGCTCTACCCGGGCAGCGCCACCGACGAGACGGTGGCGCGGTTCGTCGCGGAGGCCCGCACCGCGGCACAGATCGACAGCGAGCACGTGGCGCGGATCTACGAGATCGGCGCGCTCGTCGACGGGGCTCCCTTCGTCGCGATGGAGTACGTGGCCGGGACCGATCTCGGCGAGATGGTCGCCGCGCGGGGCGGCCCGTTCCCGGTCGCGGTCGCGACGGACATCCTCCTGCAGGCCGTCGACGCCGTCGCGAGCGCACGGGCCCAGGGGGTCCTGCACCGCGATCTCCGCCCGGGTCACCTGGTGCTCCTCTCGCAGGGGGACCGCGCCGACGTCCTCAAGGTGCTCGACTTCGACCTCACCCCGGTCCGGGACCCGGGGACCCCACCGCCCAGTCTCTTCCCCCTTCGCCGCCGTCCGCCGCGGTCCCACGCCTTCAAGCCGCCGGAGCGCGTGCTCGACGCCGCCGCCATGGATCCGCGCGCCGACGTCTGGTCGCTGGGGGCCGTGCTCTACTTCCTGGTCACCGGCGCGCCGCCCTTCGTGGAGGGGAGCCCGGCGGAGGTCCTCAACGCCATCGTGGCGCGGTCCGTCGACGCCATGCGGGCCCGCCTTCGCGACATCCCGGGGCCACTCGCGGACACGATCCTCCGCTGTCTCGAGCCGAGCCCCGACCGGCGGTTCGCCGACGTCGCCGAGCTCGGCGCCGCGCTCGTGCCCTACGGCACGGGGGCCCGGACCGCGGACGCGCAGCGAGCGAAGGTGGCGCTCACTCCGGCTCCCGCGCCGACGTTCCTCAGCACCATGCCGCTGCAGGTGATCACCGCGGCTACGCCCGCGGTGCCCGCGCCGTCCGCTCCGCCCGTACCGGCTCCGCCCGGCCCGGCCCCGTTCCCGGGCGACGACCACCCGACGCTGGCCTTCACGCCGACCCCGCACGCGGCCATGTTCATCCCGGGCACGCCGCTTCCCGGTCCCCTCGCTCCTTCGACGATGCCGGTCGCCGTGCCCACGCCAGGGATGCCCCCGGCCGCCATGGGGCCCCCCATGATGGGGCCCCCCGTCGCGGCGTCGCCGTTCATGGCGCCGGCCCTCATGGCGCCTCCAGTCATGATGCCGCATGGCACGATGCCTCATCCGCCCGCGCTCTCGCCCGTCGCACCGACGGCGCCGAGGAGTGGGTCCGCGGGCATCATCGTGGCCGCCGTCGGAGGGCTCCTGTTCGTGGCCATCGTCGGCGTGATCGTGGGGGTCGTGATCTTCCGCCCGCGCCAGCCCGTCGTCACCGACGCGGTGCCCGCCGAGACGGCAGCGCCGCCGGCGGTCACCGCCGCGCCGGTGGTCGATCCGGCGCCGACCGTGTCGGCGGCCGCTGCGCCGCAGTCGACCGAGAGCGCGAGCGCTTCCCCCGCCGTGACCGCGAGCGCGGTGCCCTCGGACGTGCCGAGCGCCGTGCCCACGAGCGCATCATCGCTCGCGTCCTCCGCGGCGGCCGCGCCCGAGCCTTCCGCGTCGACCGCCAGCGCCGCGATCGAAACCCCTCCGACGAATGCGTCGGCGATCGCGACGACCGCGGCTCCTCCGCCGGTCTTCGTGCCTCCGCCGAGGCGTCCGACCAAGTCGGATCTGCTTCGATCGAGGCAGTGAACCCTCGCCGGTCCACCCCCTATTTCCGACGAGCCGCCCCTGCCGGCGGACGAGCCGCGATGCTCGAAACGCCCAATCCTGCTTCGATCGGGGCATGGCAAAGCGCGGATTTGCAGCGTTGGATCCGGAGAAGCAGCGGGAGATCGCTCGACTGGGTGGCCGCGCGGCCCACGCGCAAGGCAAGGCCCACGAGTTCACGAGCGAAGAAGCACGCGTCGCCGGCCGCAAGGGCGGTGAGGTCGTGAGCAACGACAAGCAGCACATGAAAGAGATCGGGCGCATGGGCGGTCGCGCGAAGCGGCGCAAGCGCGGTGAGCCCGTGACGACGAACGCCGAAGCGGAATAGCCGTCGTCGGTTGACAGCCCGGGGCCGTCCATCGACCCTGCGGTCCGATGACGGACGACGTGCGGGGACGCATGCCCGTCCTGCACGAGGCGTGGCACGCCTCGCTTGCACCGCCGGTGCTCCCGCCGCGCCTCTTCCGCGCGGTCGACCCGCTCGTCGTCCGGCGGTGGCTCGGGCTCGAGTACGAGCGGGCGGCGGCCATGCGTGCCGTCTACGCCACCTTCGAGCCGGAGCTGTCCCGCTTCCCGGAGCTGGCGGACGTCGGCTTCTCCATGCTCGTGCGCGACCGGTCGAGCGCGGAGCGCCGTCAGGCGTGCCGCTGGCTCACCCTCTTCCCATCCGAGGAGATGGTCGACGCGCTCTCGCGCGTGTTGCTCGACGACGACGACGCGCCCGAGGTGCGGGGGCATGCGGCGTGGGCGCTCGGCTTCCGCCAGGCCGAGGAGCGCCACGATGCGCTCTTCTGGGCGCCCGAGCTCGTCGCGCGCGCGAACGACGCGCTCGTCGAAGCGTGGCAGCGCGGGCTGGGAAAGACCCTCCCGCAGCTCGTGAGCGTGACCCGTCACGTCGACGATCCGCGCCTCTTCACCTGGATGGGTCACCACCTCGACGAGGCCCCTCCGGCCCTGGGGGTCTTCGCCGGCGACGAGCTCGCGCGCGCGCTCCTCGGCCGGCTCGAGGCGCTCGCCGAGGAGGATCGGCACCGCATTTTCCGCCTCGTGGCCCACGTCCTCGGCAGGCCCGCGGCCGAGGCGCTCGTGGCCTACGGACGGGACGAGGCGCACCCGCAGGCGATCGAGGCTCTGCTCTGCGCGCTGCCCTCCGCGCCGGAGCTCGCGCTACCGGCGCTCGACGCCGCCATCGCGAAGATGGCCTTCCCGGGGCCCACGCTCGCGAAGCGCGAGGCTTACCTCGCCTGGACGTCCGGCAACCCGCACGTTCGAGCCGTCCGCGTGGCCTGGACGACGGCGGCGATTCCCGCGGCGGAGCGGGGCGGCGCGTGCCGCGACGCGTGCCTCGACTTCGAGCTCCTCGCGCGCATCGACGCCATCCACGAATCGCACCTGCACGAGCTCTGGCGTCACGTCGCCTACGGGGCGCGCGACGTGTCCCCCGAGCGGGTGATCGCGTGCGTCAGGTCCTCTCCCCAGGCGCTCTCCGGGCTTCCGGCGCTCGCCGAGCCTTTCGTCGTCGCGCTGGGCAAGTCCGGTCGCTTTCGCGAGGCCCTCCAGGTGGCAGCGCGCGAGGGC
>JBEKGQ010000253.1:0-9069 GCA_050012715.1 Polyangiaceae bacterium | reverse complement strand
GATGCCCGGACCCCGGGAAAGGTGAGGCCCCTCGGGAGGCACGACACTTGATGTGCGGGAGGCCATGCCCTCCCGCGCGCTTGCCCGCCTCGCCGTCGTCGTCGTCTTCCTCCTCGGGTTGCTCGCCTCGACGCCCGGTCGCGCGCGCGCCGACCCGCTCTTCGGCCACGGGGAGGACGCTCTGGAGGACGCGTTCGTCGACGGCGACCTCGACGAGGAGGACCACGTCGCCATGAGGCTCGGGGGCCACATGGGCACCAGCGACGTTCACGGCGAGAGCTGGGTCAGCGTCGTCGGCTTCACGCGCGAGCTTCTCTCCGGGCGGCGCGACGTCGGCGGCTTCCTCGTCGTCGGCCTCGCCCTCGACCGCATCGCGACGGGGCCGGTGCACCGCATCGCCGATCCCCCGCGCCGGCTGCGCGCGCCCACCCCCACGCCCACCCCCACGCCCACGCCCACGCTCGTACCTGCGCCCGCGCCCGCGCCTACGCCCGCGCCCGCGCCTGCGAAGCTGGTCGAGCTCGTCCCTCCCTCGATGGCCCGCGAATGCGTCAGCGCCGCCCTGCAGACCTCCGGCCTCGGCGTCGACGACGCGCGCATCGATGCCCTCGTGTCGCGCGCCCGGGCGAGCGCCTGGCTCCCCGAGACGCGCATGCGCGCGATGCGCCTCTGGGACACCGCCAACAACGCGACGACGCTCGCCAGCACCGACACCGCGAACTTCTACGACGCCGTCGGCGCCAACCTCGTCCTCGAGCTGAGGCTCACGTGGCGGCTCGACCGCCTCATCTACGCGGGCGACGAGGGGACGCTCGAGCGGGTGCGCCTCGAGCGACTCGACGCCCGGACGCGCCTCGCGACGCGCACGCTGGAGGTCCTCTTCACGTGGGAGAGAGCCACCCTCGAGGCTCGCCAGGCCGCGGCCGGGTCGCCCGAAGAGCTCGCCGCCCGCCTGCGAGCGTCCGAGGCCCAGGCGACGCTCGACGTCCTCACCGGCGGCTGGTTCTCGGCGCGCACCCTTCCGCCCGGTGTTCCGGCCGGCCCTCCCACGACGGCTCCCGCGAGCGGAGACCCGCCTTGATCGGGCCGAGGCCCACCTTGACCCGCGCCGGCCCCACCGTTAAACGTGTCCTCCCCGTCCGATGCTCAGCGAGACCCGTGACAAGCTGACCGACCTCCAACGGCGCCTCATGGCGCTAAGGGGGCATCTTTGACCTGCCGAAGCTCAAGGCAGAGATCGACCGGCTCGAGCAGCTGACGCTCGCCCCGGGGTTCTGGGACGACCAGAAGAAGGCGCAGGCCGTCTCGCGGAAGCGCTCGTCGATCGAGCAGCACGTCGCCAGCATCGAGAAGCTGACGCGCGACCTCGACGACGCGGTCGTGCTGCTCGATCTCGGCGCGAGCGAGAGCGACGAGGCGACCATCGCCGAGGCGGCCGCCCAGACGCCGGCGCTCGAGGCTCGCGTCCGCGACGCCGAGCTGGCGCGGATGCTCTCGGGGCCGGTCGATCACGCCAACGCCATCGTGAGCATCCACCCCGGCACCGGCGGCAACGACGCCAAGGACTGGGCCCAGATGCTCCTCCGCATGTACCTGCGCTGGGCGGAGCGTCGCGGCTTCAAGACCGAGATGATCGACTTCCAGGAGGGGGACGAGGCGGGCATCGACGGGGCGAGCTTCAGCATCCAGGGGGACCACGCCTTCGGCTATATGCGAAGCGAGATAGGCGTGCACCGCCTCGTCCGAATATCGCCGTTCGACGCGAACGCGCGCCGGCAGACGGCGTTCGCCGCGGTCGAGGTGAGCCCGGACATCGAGGACGAGATCGACATCGTCGTGAAGGACGAGGACCTGGAGACGACGACGATGCGCGCCGGCGGCAAGGGCGGGCAGAACGTCAACAAGGTCGAGACCGCGGTGCGGATGAAGCACATCCCGAGCGGGATCATGATCGTGTGCCGCGCGGAGCGGTCGCAGCTCCAGAACCGGCGCATGGCGCTGAAGATGCTCAAGGCCAAGCTCTACGAGCTCGAGATGGCCAAGCGCGAGGAGCAAGCCGCCGCGGTGCAGGCGGGAAAGACGCAGATCGCCTGGGGCAACCAGATCCGGAGCTACGTGCTGCAGCCCTATCGCCTCGTGAAGGACCTGCGGACGTCGCACCAGAACGGCAACGTCGACGCGGTGCTCGACGGCGAGCTCGATCCGTTCATCGAGGCGTACCTGCTCGCGGCGGCGGGCGGCACGCTGAAGAAGGGCGGCGTCACGGAAGAAGTGGACACGCCGTAGGAGGAACCGACCGATGTCGTATGACGGCAGGACGAGCAACGCGCCGGACACCGACCGCGATGCGGCCCCGGCGGAGCAGGCGCTCATCGACGCACGCCGCTCCAAGGCGGCGCGGGTGCGGGATCGCAAGGAGAATCCCTTCGCGAATGACGTGCGGCCGCGCATCGGGGGACAGACACTCGACGTGGCCGCGGCGCGCGCCATCGCGGAGCCGGCGCGGGATGCGGCTAATCGGTACGAGCAAATGCGCGTCGATGCGCTCGCCGGAAACCGGTTGCTCCACGTGCGCGGGCGCGTCATCGCGCTGCGATCGACGGGCGGGCTCTCGTTTCTCAAGCTGCGCGACCGGACGGGGGAGATCCAGCTCCTCATCGACCAGGCGAAGCTGGGCGCGGACTACGCGAAGCTCGAGGACATCGACGTCGGCGACATCGTGCAAGCGGAGGGTCCGCTGACGGCGAGTAGGCGGGGCGAGCTCTCGATTGAGCCGCGGCGCCTGGACCTCTTGACCAAAGCGTACCGCCCGCTGCCGGAGAAGTGGCACGGGCTGACCGACGTGGAGCTGCGTTACCGCCAGCGCTACGTCGACCTCGTCGCCAACCCGCCGGTGGTCGACGTGTTCCGGGCCCGGAGCGTCATCGTGAGCGCGCTGCGGGCCCTCCTCGACGAGCGCGGCTTTCTCGAGGTGGAGACGCCGACGATGCACACCGTCATCGGCGGGGCGATCGCGCGGCCGTTCGTGACCCACCACAACGCGCTCGACATGCGCCTCTACATGCGGATTGCTCCGGAGCTCTACCTCAAGCGCCTCGTCGCGGGTGGGCTCGAGCGCGTCTACGAGATCGGGCGCTGCTACCGGAACGAGGGCATCTCGACGCGGCACAACCCCGAGTTCACGATGCTCGAGTTCTATCAGGCGTACGCGACGTACGACGACCTGATGGACTTCACGGAGGTGCTCCTCCGCGGGGTCGACGCGCGCCTCCAGGCGGCGATGCCGGCGGCGCACGCCCTCTGGAGCGCGCCTGATGCTAGGCCTTTCACGCTCTCGCAGCCGTTTGTCCGCGTCCCTATGGACCGCGCCGTTGCGGCGGGGGCGGAGCGGACAGCGATCCCCCAGTGGGTCGCGGCGGTGGAGGAGGGCGGGGGCGCCGCGCTAGTGCAACTCCTGAAGGGCCCTTTCGGGGAAAACATCAAGGAATGGGCGAAGTCGTCGCCCCGCGCCAAGAAGCTCGATTGGGGCAACTTCTGCAAGGGCTTTGGCAAGTGCGAGAGCGACGGCGAGCGCCTCTTCGCCTGCTACGAGTACGTCGTCGAGCCGTTCCTGGTGGACGACTACCGGAGCGACGACGGCAAGCGCTCGGTGCCGGTGTTCATCAAGGATTACCCCTTCGAAGTGTCCCCCCTCGCCCGCCGCAACGACGCGACGCCCGCGTTGACCGACCGGTTCGAGCTCTTCGTCCACGGCCGCGAGCTGTGCAACGCCTTCAGCGAGCTGAACGATCCCGACGACCAGGCGGCGCGCTTCCGCACGCAGGTCGAGAAGAAGGCCCGCGGCGACGAGGACGCCATGGACTTCGACGAGGACTACATCCGCGCCCTCGAGCACGGGATGCCGCCGGCGGCGGGCTTCGGGATGGGAATAGATCGGCTCGCCATGGCGCTGACCAACGCGGCATCCATCCGCGACGTCATCCTGTTCCCCCTGCTGCGGCCCGAGTCGGGCCAGAGCGGTCCTCGCGCTTGAAACCCCTGTCCCTCCCGATCGTCCTGACGGCGCTCATCTGGGTGGCGGCGGCGATCGGCTTCCTCGTGTGGCGGGCCGCCATCGACTTCGGCCGGAAGCACACGGCGCGCGGGATCCTGCAGACGATCTGCGCGTTCATCGGCTGCCTCTTCGTCGGGGTCACCTACTGGACGCAGCACCTGCCCGTGCTCCGCGGATCGGCGTGGACGCTGCGCGACATGCTCGTCCGGTCGGGGGCCATCGTGACGGGGGTGCTCTTTCTCGTGGGCACCGTCGTGGCCCTCATGCCGTGGGGGCTCGACCGGCTCGAGGGGGGCTCGTTCTCGGCTTACGTCGCGGCGCGGCACGTGCGCGCGAAGAAGAGCGGCTTTCTCACGCTCATCAGCGCGCTCTCCATCTTCGCGGTGGCGCTCGCCTCGCTCTCCCTCTCGTGCGCCATCAGCGTGATGGGCGGCTTCAGCGCCGACCTCAAGCGGAAGATCCTCGGGAACAACGCCCACATCGTCGTCGACACGACCAGCCAGGCGGCCTGGGGCGATGGCGAGGCCACGCTGGAGCGGGTGCGCGCCGTGAAGGGCGTGGTGGCGGCGACCCCGGTGGTGCAGGGCGAGGTCATGGCGTCGAGCGCGTCGAACCTCGCGGGCGTCATCGTCCACGGGATCGACCCGGCGACCATCGGCAGCGTCATCGATCTGCGCAAGAACATCGAGGCGCCGCTGAAGGTCGAGGACAAGCTCGCGTACCTGGCCAACCCGGAGCTCATGCGCCACATCCCGGCGGACGAGGTGATCGGCATCGGCCCCGGCGGCGAGGAGTACACGAAGGGGCCCGACCTGCCGATGTTCGGCGACGATCTGGACCCTGCCGTGACGGCGGTCGTGGGAAAGCCCCCGCTGCGCCCGGGCCTGGTCATCGGGCGGGAGCTGGCGAAGACGCTGCACGTCTACATGGGCGACGAGGTGACGCTGGTCTCGCCGCTGGGTGACCTCGGCCCGATGGGCGTCCTGCCGAAGACGCGGAAGTTCCGCATCGCCGCCATCTTCTACAGCGGGATGTACGAGTACGACGCGACGCACGTCTACACGACGATCGACGAGGCCCAGAGTTACTTCGCCACCCCCGGGCAGATCAGCGCGATCGAGGTGAAGGTCGACGACGCCGAGAACGCCGATCGGTTGACGCCGCTCGTGACGGCGGCGGTCGCCCGCCCCGAGCTCCGCGTGCGCGACTGGCGCGAGATGAACAAGAACCTCTTCAGCGCGCTCAAGCTCGAGCGGATCGCGACGTTCCTCATCCTGTCCATCGAGATCATCGTGGCGAGCTTCTGCATCGTCTGCACGTTGCTCCTCATGATGACGGAGAAGTCGAAGGAGATCGCCATCCTCAAGGCGCTCGGGGCGACGGACGGGGCGATCCTCCGCACCTTCATGACCGAGGGGATCATCATCGGCGGCATCGGCACGGTGCTCGGCGTGTCGACCGGGGTCGCGATGTGCACCGGGCTGGCGTGGTTCGGCCTGCGCCTCGATCCGGACGTCTATTACATCGACCGGCTGCCCATCAACGTGAGCGGCTGGGACTACGCCGCGGTGACGCTCGCGGCGCTGGCCATCTGCACGATCGCGACGATCTTCCCGGCGAAGCAAGCGGCGGCCCTCCGCCCGGTCGACGGCCTGCGCTACGAGTGACCTCGGCCGCTACTGCGGGGGCGGCGGGGGCGGGATGACCTGCACCCGGAGGTCGAGCCCGCCCGGGTACATGTAGCTCGTGCGCGAGCCGTATCCATACACGTAGAGGCCGAAGGGCTGCGTGCCGACCGCCGAGTGCCCCTGCGTTCCCGTGGGAAGGAGCTCGTGGGCGACGCCGAAGGGCTGGCTGCCGACCGGCTGGAAGTCGGTGGCCGGGATGGCGGTGCCGTCCAGCGTGACCGTCGCCCCGGTCGGAGCGACGACGTCGATCCAGTTCTGCGCGTACGAGCTGGGGGCGAGGAACGTGTACGCCGACCGGTACTGCGAGATCGTGATGGCCGGGCACTCGCTGGGATCGCCGAGGTCCGGCGTGGGCACGCCGGCGTCGTCGGGGAGCGTGCTGAACTCGCCGAGCTCGTAGTGCGCGACGAAGATTCGCCCGTTGGCGTGGACGGCGAAGGGCTGGTTCACGCTGGGCAGGTCGAGCACGTCACCGACGTTGAGGACCGCCCCGTTGGTGCCGCTGATCACCGGATCGAAGACGACCTGCGTGTTGTCGTAGAAGGCCATGATGCGCACCCACTCGCCCTCGCCGTGCGGCGTGTGCGGCATCGTCACGATGTAGTCCGTCCCCAGCGACTCGATGGGGAACATCGACGACTCGAGGTGGTCGCACGCCTTCTTGTTCTCCGGGATGAACGTGCAGCCGTGGCCGCCGTAGCTCACCACCGGGTGGTCGGCCTGGATGATGGTTCCCGAGAGGTCCTGGGTGTAGACCGGCGTGTAGATGTCGCCCGTGTCGGAGAACATCTCGAGCACGTCGCCCGGGCTCGCGAGCGTGTACGTGTAGGAGTCGCCGCGAACCATCAGCGCCGGGCCGGTGCCGGGCACGCCCTGGACGCGCCCCGCCGGGTTGACCGTGACCTGCGTGTTCGCGACAGTCGCCACGACCGCGAGGAAGCCCGGGGTCGCCGCGAACGACGGCCACGCGAGGATGCCGTAGTCCCCCGTCGCGACGTTCGTCGGCAGGAGCAGCGACGCGTCGTTCGAGTAGGAGAAGCAGTGGTCCCCGGCGCCCGCCTCGCCCTCGCCGGGGCAGGTGCCGCCGTCGGGGTCGAGCGTCCCGGCGTCGATCTCGTACTCGAGCGCGCTGAACTGGTAGACGCTGACCGGCAAGCTCGTCGTCAGGTGGTACGCCCCGCCCGACACGATGCGGCTCGGGCCGGGATCACCCACCGCCGTCGTCTGGTCGAACGTCGGCCCCTTCAGCGCCGGCACCCAGGGCAGCGTGATCGCCTGCACCTTGCCCGCGGGGACCGAGACCGTGAGCGTCGACGTGAGGGCTCCGCCGACGATGGTCACCGTCACCGCCGTCGTCTGCGGGTTCGACACCGCCACCGCGTAGTCGAACTCCGGCCACACCGGGTTCAACGTCACCGTGGGCCAGTAGTCGCAGCCGATGTAGCTGTTGCGGCTGATCGAGTCCGCGCAGGTCGCCGGGATGGCGCTCTCCGAGCCGCTGCTGCTGCCGCTGCTCGTTCCGGCGTCCCCGCAGACGATGCAGCCGCCATCGCCCGGCCCGGAGGACGAGCCGCTGCCGTCCGGCCCGGCGGTCACGTCGGTCCCGGTGTCGGAGGAGCCGCCGTCGAGGCTCGGGGAGAACGAGCCGCCCTTCGAGCCGCATGCCTGGAGCGCGATCGCCGTCGTCGTCGCCACGGCCAGCAAGGCCGCGGGACCGCTGGTGCGAAGCAAGGAAACCGTGGTCTTGCTCATCGGCCGGTCACCGGGTTCGTGAGGGTCGTCGAGTGCCAGCGGAAGTGGTCGAGGATGACCGACGAGTCGAGGATGCCGTCGAACTCGTCGAAGACGATCCAGCTGAGCGTGAAGGTCTCTCCCGGGTTGACCGGCGACGTCGTCGTCAGCCAGTCGGTCCCGCCGCTGCCCTTGCTCTCGTTGCACTGCGACGCCGGGTTGGTCGAGCTCGCGAGGAGCTTCTCGTACCCCGTTCCATTCAGGTCCGAGAGCGGGTTCGCGCACGTGTGCGTGAAGTCGATGGTCTGCCCCGTCGGCCCCGTGACGCAGTTCGTGCAGGAGTTGCAGTCCTCGAAGAACGCGTTGTTCACGTTGATGCGGTGACCGTTGGCGTCGAAGGCGATCTGCTCCCCCATCGGGAACTGCGTCGAGGTCTGGATGGCGAGGAAGGTGTCGTTGTAGCCCTGGCACACGTAGACGGGGTACTCCTCGCTGAAGAAGGCGAAGTCGAACGCGAACGAGCCCGCGTTGATGGGCGCCTTGATGGTCATCCGCAGCTCGGTGTAGTCGTGCACCGCGACCGTCGACTCGTTCACGCCCGTGCCGCACGGGTTCACGTTCTGCGCCGCGGTGAGCGGCATCGGGTTCGTGAAGGTCGAGTTGAAGTCCGTGCCGGGGCACGTCAGGTAGGTCGGCGCGTCGGTGTTGTCCTCCGCGATGCCGCTCGAGAAGAACGACATGAACGACCCCTGGTGCGGGCTGAACTGCGGCGGCGTCCCCATGTGGCCGGTGATGCGCCTCGCGTTCGTGATGCTCGTCCCGTACCAGATCGAGGTCGTCAGGCGCGGGCACATGACGTTGTCGCAGAGGTCGGACGCGTGCACGTAGTCGCTCGGGGTCGTGTCGTTCCCGGAGACGAGGCCGGTCTCGCAGGTGATGAGGTTGTCGATGTGGCCGTCGCAGTCGTTGTCGATGCCGTCGTGCCCGACCGGGTCGGTGGGATCGTTCGTGTCGAAGGCGCACGGATTGATGAGCGAGTCGTGGTCGTTGCAGTCGCCGCCGCACACGGTCCAGCCGTCGCCGTCGTCGTCCGGGCAGTAGGAGGCCTCGCCGTACCCGTCCGGGTGCGCGAAGCCGTCGAACGCGAAGGACGCGTCCCCGCCCCCGTCGTCCCCCGCCCCGGAGCTGGAGCTCGAGTCGTCCCCCGTCGTCGCGTCGCCGAAGCCGCCGGAGCTCGACCCGGAGCCGGAGCTCGAGCCCGACGAGTCGTGCCCCATCGAGGCGTCCGTCCCGGCGCCGGTGTCCCCGCTCGCACCCCCCTCGAACGAGCTGGCCGGCGAGCCGCTGCTCCCGCCGCTGCACGCCCCCAGCGCCAGCACCCCGGCGACCGCCACGGCGGACAGGAGCGCCCCGCCGGAGCGGGGAGAGCCACCCGAGAATCGACGAATCATGGGAAAACCTCTGCCGGCACCGAGGAGAAAGCCATCCCCCCGCGTAGCCTAGCAGTGCCGGGACGACGGAAAAGGCCCCTCTCCACCGCAGTTCGCGCCACGCTGCGGCATACGCCGGGGGTCTCGTGTGCTAGTCAGACGCGCT
>JBEKGQ010000252.1:0-9076 GCA_050012715.1 Polyangiaceae bacterium | reverse complement strand
TGAGGGTCGCCCCGCCACCGACGCGCCCGAGCTGGTGCTCGAAGGCCTTGAGGCCGGGGCTGTCGCTCGGCAGGAGCTCCCGTAGATCGGTGTGCGGGTTGGTGAGGACCCGGAGCGCGAAGGTCCACGTGCCCCCAAGGACGCAGAGCGCGAGGAAGAGTACGACGAGCGGGTGGCGCCCGCTCGCGTCGACGATCGCGCCGACCGCCTTCCTCATCGGGCGCCCGGCTCCGGCGAGGCCGCCGCGAGGATCTCCGCCTGGATGCGCCCGGCGTGCGCCCGCGCGTCGAAGTCGCGCATGGCCTTCGCCCGCGCCGCGATTCCTTGCCGCGCGCAGAGCGCGCGATCCCTCGCGTAGCGCAGCATGGCCGCGGCGAGCCGCTGGACCGCCGCGTCGCTCGCTCCCTCCCGCGCGCGGTCCCCCGCCTCGCCCGGCGCCGCCTCGAAGGGCACGAGCTCCCCGGTGCCTGACTCGAGCATCTCGCCGACGCCGCCGACGTCGAACGCGACGACCGGCTTGCCGAGCGCCATCGACTCGAGGACCGCGCGGGGCAGCGGATCGGCGTACACGCTCGGCACCACCGCGACGTCGAAGTCGGCCACCAGCGGTCGCACGTCCTCGCGGAAGCCCAGCATGTGGAAGACGCCGCCCATCCCGAGCTCGGCGGCGAGCGCACGGCACTCGGCGACGTGGTCGGGCCGAAAGTCCTCCGGCGTGTCGCCCACGACGACGAAGGCGACGTTCCCGCGCTCCGCCGGCGTCATCGCGTCGAGCACGCGCCGCGCGGCGCGCACCATCTCGATGTAGCCCTTGCGACGGAGGACGCGGCCATGGCTGCCGAGCACGACGACCCCCGCGCCGAGGCCGAGCTCCGCCCGCAGCGTCGGCCGGACGCGCGCCGGGTCGAAATCCCCGAGGTCGAGCGCGTTGTGGATCACCCGCACCTTCTCCGGGCAGTGCGGGAAGAGCGCCGCCGCCGCCCGCGACACGCACACGATGCGCCGCACACCGCGTCCCGCGCTGAGCCGCCGGTGCACGCCAACGAGCGCGGGGGGCAGCGACGTGTAGCGCACGTGCCAGAGCGCCGGCACGCCGGTGAGCCTCGCCAGCGCGCCGCCCGCGAAGTCCGCGTTCGTCCCGTTGCAGTAGACCAGCCGGTACCCGCCCCGCCGCACCCGGCGCGCCATCCGCGCGAGGCCCCGGGTCGACTTCACGACGTTGCCGGCGAGACGCGCCACCTTGAGCGCCCCCGGGGCGTCGAAGTCGCGCCGCTCCATGGCCCGGCCCCATGGCTCGATGGGATTCTCGACGAGGTCCGGCTCGAGGATGAGCTCGTCGGCCACGGCATCGCGCCGGAGCAGCTCGGCGATGGCGCCCTCGCGAGGCAGGACGACGGCCCGGTGCACGACGGCGGGATCGAGGAAGCGGAGAATCGAGTGCAAGCTGCGTCCAGGACCACCGTTGCGCGCGGTGTCGTTGATGAAGAGCACGCGCACGGGTATATCCACGCGGGACAGAGTCCTAGCAGGTACCAGGCCACGGCGCGCGCACGCGAGCCCGAGGTGCCGGGACGGGACGCACGCCCACGTGGACTGCCAACTGACGCCGGAACTGGTAGGAGCCGCGGCCGCGGAGCATGACGCGTTCGTCCTGGCGTCGCCCGCCGGACACACCGCGGAGACGCGCGCCTGGGCTGAGGTCGCGCGTGCCGGGGCGCGCGTGAGGACGAGCTTCGCGGTGGTGCGGCGCGAGGGGCGCCTCGTGGGGAGCGCGCTCGTGCTGCGACCGGTCGCGCTGGGCGTGGCGCTGCCCTGGGCGTGGGTCGAGCGCGGGCCCGTCGTCGCGGACGTCGCGGCGCTGGCGGACGTCACGCGCGCGCTCGGACGGGCCCTGCGGCGCCGCGGCGTCGCGCGGCTCCGCGTGATGCCCTACTGGGCGGGCGACGAGGCCGAGCGCGCCGAGACGCAGCTCCGGTCGGCCGGGCTGCACGACGTCCAGACCGCCGACGGCCCGCACGCCTGCACGATCCGGCTCGATCTGCGCGTCGCGACGGACGCTGAGCTCTTCGCCGGCAAGAGCAAGGAGCAGGTGCGCTGGCGCGCGAAGCAAGCCGAGAAGGCCGGCGCCGTCGCGCGACGCGGCGAGGAGCGGGACTGGGAGCGGCTGCGCGAGCTCTACGGAGGGCTCATGCGGGCGCAAGGAAAGCGCGACAAGCCCGCGCGCTGGTGGGACGCTGTCCGCCGCTTCGTCTCCGACGAGAGCCGCGGGGCGTTCTTCGCGTGCGACCACGACGGGCGGACCGTCGCCGCCGCCGTCGTTCTTCGTCACGGCGGGCTCGCCACTTACGCGTGGGGCGCCTCGGTCCCGGACAAGCTGCCCTTCTCCAAGGCCATCCCGGCGCTCGTCGCGGCCATCCGCTGGGCGCGCGCCGCCGGATGCCACACCTTCGACCTCGGCGGCGTCCCGCTCGACGGCGACCGCGATCCGAAGCGCGCTGCCATCGCGACCTTCAAGTACGACTTCGATCGGACGCGCGTCCGTCTCGTGCGGCAGCACGCGGGCTGGTGCTAGCTTTCCCAGGTGACCGCCGCCGCGCACGCCGTCCTCTGCGTGTCGATCGACTGCGAGTGCGACAAGGGGCCGGCGTGGCGGACGCGCCGCCCGCTGGCCTTCGACGGGGTCCACGTGGGGATCGCGGAGCGGCTCCACCCGCTCTTCCGGCGCTTCGGCGCGAAGCCGACGTACCTGCTCTCGCCGGAGCTCCTTCGCGACGCCCGCTGCGTGGAGCGGCTCGCGTCGCTCGAGGGCTGCGAGCTGGGGACGCACCTCCACGGGGAGCTCGCCGACCCGGGCGCCTTCGAGCCGGACGTGACGAACGCCGTCCAGCGCGACTACCCGCGGGACGTCGAGCGCGCGAAGCTGACCTGGCTCACCGAGGCCTTCCGCTCGGCCTTCGGGCGCGCCCCGCGGTCGTTCCGGGCGGGCCGGTTCGGCCTCGGGGAGCACACGGTCACGCTGCTGGACGAGCTCGACTACGCGGTGGAGTCGAGCGTCACGCCGCACGTGGACTGGTCCGACGTGTCGCCGGGGCTCTCGTTCGTCGACGCGCCGACCCAGCCGTACCACCCCGATCCGGCGCATCCCGCGCGGCGCGGCGAGGCGCGCTTGCTCGAGGTGCCGCTGACGATCCTGCCGAGCCCCTTTGCGCGCGTGCCGCTCGTCGGGAAGCACGTCGAGCACCGCTGGCTCCGGCCGACGCGAAACGCGGGCGAGGCCCTCGTCGCCATCGCACGGGAGGCCGTCGAGGCCGAGCAACGGCGCGGGCCGGGGCGGACGGTGGTGCTCAACGCGATGTTCCACAACGTCGAGGTGGTCGCCGGCGCGAGCCCCTACGCCGCGACGGACGAGGAGGCTCGACGCATCGTGGATCGGGTGGGAGCCCTGCTGGAGTTCTGCCGGGCGGCGGCGATCCCGTGCATCGGGCTGGAAGACGTGCCGGCGGTGCTCGCCGCAGGCTCCTGATCCTCGCCGCCCCGCCATCGCGCGGGCGACCCCGAATGGTGGTTGTCAGTCATCCCCGCTCACGACCGGGCACTGCGGGATGTCGTTTCCCCCCGGCAGCGGCGCGATCGTCGTCAGGTAGTTGCCGATGTCCGTCGCGTCCTGCGTCAGCATCCCGCCGAGGCCCCCGATCGGGCCCGACGGCATCGGACGACACAGCGGCTGCATCTGGATGCCCACGCCCTGCTGGATGGCTTGCGCCACCCCGCTCGCGGACCACCCGCCGATGCCCGAAGGGTCGGGCGTCACGTTGTACGAGTAGACGACCGCGGGGGCCGGCGCGGGCACCACCCATTCGCGCGACGAGAACGCGCGGTCGCCCGCGAAGACCCGCGTCAGATCGAGCGGCGGCGTGATGCCGAGGCGCCACGGCGTGTGGCAGTCGAGGCAGAAGCCGATCTCGCCCGCGAGGTACCGCCCGCGCTCGGCGGACGCGTAGCTCGGATCGCTCGTCTTCAGCGTCGTGTCCGGGATGGCCGACTCGGGGATGGGCGGCGCGGGCGCGTCGAGCGGGACCGGGAGCGGCTGCCGTGCGGGGACGACGTTCTGGATCGGCGTGACGGCGCGGAGGTACGTCACGATCGCGGTCGCGTCCGCGTAGGTCATGTTGTGGTACGCGTAGTACGGCATCAGCGGGAAGAGGGGCGCGCCCGTGCTGTCGACGCCGTCGAGGAACGCGCTCTTGATCTGGTCGTCGCTCCACGTCGCCAGCGCGTAGGGCGTCAGGTTCGGCGCCGAGATGCCGCCCGTCGTGTCGTCGTCCGGCACGAGGTCGAACCGGTTCGCGACGCCGGCGAGCCACATGCTCTGGTCGAGGTTGCCCTGCGCGTCGCGCGGCGTGTGGCACTCACCGCAGCCCGCGACGCTGCGCACGAGGTACTCGCCCCGCTCGAGCACCGTCGGATCGACGAGCGCGCTGCTCGACGAGGTGCCGGCGTCGACCACCGGCGCCTGCGTCCCCGCGTCGTCGCACGCCGCGATCGCGACCGCGACGAGGATCGCGTGACCTCGCCTCATTGCCCCACCACCACGCGCGCCACCTCGACGTCCGGCGCGTGCCCCGTCGCGTCGCCGGTCGCGGCGCGGTAGTACTGCGTGCGGATGTTGCGATAGAGGAGCACCGCGTCCAGCTCCACCGCCGCCATGGGAAGGTGGTCCGGTAGAGGGATGACCAGCTCCAGCGACGTCTGCGCCGGGACGAGCCGCTCGAAGGGGACGCTCGTCGCCTCGGTCAGCTCGTGCTGGTAGAGCACGCCCCCGTCGGCGTCCGCGATGTCCATGCCGAGCCGCGGCGCGGTCAGCGGGACGAGCCCCGTCGAGTCCGGGCCTCCGTACGTCGCCACCAGGTTCCCATTCGCGTCGAGCGCCTGCACCTCGAGGTACGGCTCCCGAATGTCCGTCACGCCGGTCGGAAAGGAGTGTCCCGCCCCGACGTTCATCACGAGCACGTGCACCCCGTCGGCGGCGGCGGAGGCCGAGAGCTGGACGGCGGAGCTCAGCTTGTTGCCGACGGTCGTCGCGAACGCCGTCTCGTTGAACGTCTGCGCGATGTAGACGTTCCCGCCCGGCACCGAGTGGTCGTGCGTGCCCGAGCCGTTGTCGGGCATGTGACAATCGACGCACGTCGTCGTCCCCGGCGTCCCCACCGACGTGAGCGCGATGAACGGCGGCGCCTCGCCGGACGCGGCGTCGGCGCCCGCATCGGCGGGCGTCGCGGCGACGGCAAACGGGCTCCCTTGCCACTCGGTGAGCGTGCCGATGGCCGGCAAGCCCGTCCCCGGCACGAACTGCTCGTGGCAACCGGCGCAGAAGTCCGGCGACTTCAGCGCGGTGAGCGACGCCGCCGCGCGCGCCAGGTGATCCTGCGTCCAGTCGTGCGACGTCGCCTCCATGTCCGAGTTTCCGCCCGCGCGGATGAGGCGCGTCACGTCGTGGCATCCGAGGCAGGTGATGCCGCGCCCCGACGAGAGGCTGCTGTCGCCGAGGCGGAGGCTCACCGGGTCGTGGCACCCGGCGCACTGCTTCGAGTACTGCGGGCCCCGGTTCTTCTGCTCCACGCCCATGACGAAGAGCACCATCGTGTCGGCCGCGGAGTGGGCGTGCGCGCTCAGCTGCCAGGCCGCGTACTCGGGGGCGTGGCAGTTGCCGCACCACTGCTCGTCGTACTGCGTGACCGGGTTCCCCCCTTCGGCCACCAGCCAGCTCGGCCCCACCGGCAGATCGCGCGCCACGACGTACGCGGTCTCCTGCGCCATCGTCACCGCGACGGCGGGGGGGTTCGACGGGTCGACCTGGCCAGTGCGGTCCGCACCGGTGCGGTCGGGCACGAGGCCGCCCATGTCGATCATCGCCGAGAGGATGTCGTGCGGGTTGAACGAAGGCGCGGCCGGCGTCGGCGCGGTCGAAAACATGTCGCTCAGGCCTTCGTGGCCGATCATCGCGTCGGACGTCGGATTGTCCGCGTGGAGCGCCTCGAAGAAGAACTGGTTGGTCGAGACGAAGCCATCGAGGTGGCAGCCGCCGCACGACATCCAGTTGTTCCCGGTCGTCGGCAGCGGGTTCTTCGAGGAGTTGGCGTTGAAGAAGAGGGTCTCGCCGGCGCGCAGCGGAGCGGCGATGGGGTCCTTCGCCACGAGCGTCAGCGGCCCGGCGATGACGGACACGTGCCCCACGAGCGAGCCCCCGGCGGTGTCGAGCGTCGCGAGCGAGTGCGACTGATCGTCCACGATGAAGGCCCGCTGCCCGAGCGCGTCGAGCGCAATGCCCGTCGGGTGATCGCCGGGCAGGTTGCGCAGGAGATCGACCGCGATCCCCGCGGTGAGGTCGAAGGTCAGCAGATCCTCGCTCGCGCACGCGACGACGTACGCGGTCAGCCCGTTCGGGTGCATCACCGCCGCGCACGGCTGCGACATGATCGACGTGTTGCCGGTCGCGTCCGGGATGTCGATTGCGCCGAAGAGGAGCTTGCGGCCGGCGATGACCCCGAGCGAGTTGTTCGGGTCGGTCTGCACCTCGGCGCGCATCGAGAGGTCGACGACGCTGACCGCCGGGAAGAGCACGCGCTGGAACTGGAACGGGTGGTGATTCGAGAGCAGCTCGTGCGGCGTCCACACGATGTTACCGTCGGTCGTCCACGCGAGCGAGTCCTGCGCGAACGGAGTGCCGTTCGGCTGCGTGTCGTCGGCGAGGACGGGCTGGAACGCCAGCGGGATGTCGATGGTCGGAACACCTTGATCCGCGGGCGCGTAGACGCCGGCGAGCGGCAGCACCGAGACGTCCCCGTCGATGCGATGGGCGATCGCGAGCTCGTCGCGGAGGCGCGACACCGCGAGGCCCGCCGGAAGACGGCCGACGCTCACGGTGTGGTGGAGCACGCCGAGGGTCCGGTCGATGACCGCGACGGCGCCGTCGTCCTCGAGCGACACGTAGAGCCACCGCGGGTCCCACGCGTCCCACACCGCCGCGCGCGGGTGGGTGCCGACGGCGATGCTGCGCGCGATCTTCCCGGTGGTCGCGTCGACGAGCGACACGGTCGCGGCAGTGCGATCGACGGCGGCGACCCACGTGAAGTCCGGGCTGAGAGCCACCGACGTGACGTTGCTGCCGATGGGGACCTCGAAGACGACCGCCTGCTTGTCGATGTCCGCGTACGTGATCGTCCCGACGTCACCGTTCGCGGTCCACACGCCTCCGCGGAGGTGGTCGAAGACGATCGTCGACGACGCGCAATCGAGCCGGGCGCTGGCGTCGATGGGCGGCGGCGGCGACGACTCGAGCGCAGGCGGTCCCGCCTCGACGGTGACGACTTCGTCATTCCCCGCCTCGGGGGTCGGAGCGGCCGCTGGCGTGCCCGTGCTGCTGCACGCGCTGGCCAGGCCGACTGCAGCGAGCGCCACCGCGAGACAGAGCGGCGTCATCCGCCGAAGAACGTTCCCGTGTGCCCTCATGCGTCGAGGCGCGAGCCCCGGAACTCTTTACGCGCGCGCCGTTCGCTGCGCAATCCGACGATTGCCGCATGATCTGGCGCAATGCGGATTGACGGCGTGCGGGTAGAATGCACACTGCCCCCGCACGGCGAGGTCGCCCCATGCGTCGCAGGATCTTCTCCTCCCTCCCCATCGTTCTCGGCGCCGGTACCTGCCTCGCCGTCGCCTGCAGCAGCCGCAACCAGAACGGCGCGCCGGGGCCGGACGGCGGCACGCCCGAAGCGACGGCCGACGGCAGCGGCGGCGCGGTGACCGACGTGACCTACGAGCAAGCGCCGTACGACGGCGTCTCGCTGCCGACCTCGCCGCGCATCCCGGTCTACTCCACGGTGGTCTCGAACCGCGTCAACGTGCAGCAGCTCCTCTTCGCCGCCGGCGAGATGCAGATCAGCGGCGAGCCGTTCGCCTCGGGCTTCGCCGGCCGCAACCTGGGCGACTACGACCGCAACTACATCCCGCCCAACCAGTACATCCTCAACAACGGCGCCGACGATCCCATCCCGATCACGGATCTCTTCGGCTTCGGCACCGCCGTCGAGTCGTACGAGTATTCGAAGTACTACATGAACATGGAGATCCAGGAGACGACGGCCGGCGTCTCGCTCGCCAACGGCCCCATCGTCGCCACGCTCCTCGGCGCCACGTCGCTCGACCGGCTCCGCGCGCGGATGCAGGATCTCCTCTCGAGCTCGGGGACGGACATCGGCGGCTACGCGACGCTCCCGGCGCCGGTCGACAACAACCAGAACTATCTCGGCTTCCCGGGGCAGTGGCCGAGCTTCCTCCCCTACTCCGACTGGGATCCCACGCTCGACCCGACGCTCGCCGTCGTGCAGTCGTGCACCTACCAGGGCGGTTACGGCGGGCTCGGCTTCGGGACGACGATCGATCCGCTCTACGAGTGCGCCTACAACACGACGCACCTGCCGAACCGCGACGCGCAGGTCAACAAGGTGCTCGTCCCCGCGGTGCTCGGGTTCGCGACGTGGAAGGAGGCCATCTGGGCCATCGACTTCGCCGGTCGCGTCCACGACACCTGCAACAACCAGGTGAACGTCATCGCGCCGGCAGACCTGACGAGCGTCGGGCAACACCTCAACACGGTGACGGCGGAGGACTTCGGCGCGTGCGTGGGCACGTACATCGGGTCGAGCTCCCTCGAGGGCATGTGGGGCCTCACCATGATGGGCACCATGGACAACGAGGCCGAGTGGCTCATCGACTCGGCGACGACGGGCGACGGCAAGACGCTCACCGGATTCCCGTCGAGGATGGCCGCGACGCAGTACGACTACACGTCGCCCCTCGCATGGTTCCCGGCGTCGATGGCGGTGACGGAGGACGAGACCGTCGTCCCCTACCCGGCCATCCAGTCGGTCACCATCACCGACCCGACGAGCCGCTCGATCGACCTCGCGGCGCTCCTCCTCGGGCACTCGATGTTCTTCGGGACGGCCGACCCGCGGAACGTCGGCGTCGGGCAGCGCGTGGGCTTCCAGTGCGTGTTCGACGGCGACCCTTTTCCGCC
>JBEKGQ010000251.1:0-9081 GCA_050012715.1 Polyangiaceae bacterium | reverse complement strand
GAGGGCGTGCACACGACGCTCGGCACCCGCGTCGCGATCAAGTTCATCAAGCCCCAGTTCGCGAGCCAGCCCGAGGCCCGCGCCCGCTTCGAGATCGAGGCGCGCGCCGCCGCGAAGCTGAAGACCAAGCACGCCTGTCTCGTCTACGACTACGGCGTCAGCCCCGACGGGTTGCCCTACATCGTCATGGAGTTCCTCGAGGGCGAGTCGCTCTCGGACGCCATCATCGACCGCGGGCCGCTGCCCGACCGGGAGGTCGGCCAGATCATCGGGCAGGCCGCGCGAGCGCTCGCCAAGGCCCACGCGGCGGGAATCGTCCACCGCGATCTCAAGCCGGACAACATCTTCCTGGCTCGAAGCGACGAGCCGGTCGAGGGCCTGCCCTATGTGGTCAAGCTCGTCGACTTCGGCATCGCGAAGATCCTCGAGGAGCCGCCCAAGCCGGGCGAGGTGGGGCGCCCGATGGGAGGCCCCACGCGCGAGGGCACGGTCATCGGCACGCCGAACTTCATGGCCCCCGAGCAGCTCGCGGTGGGCGGAGCGCCCGGGCCGCTCACCGATCTCTGGTCGCTCGGCGCGTGCACCTTCGCGGCGATGACGGGGCGCCTCCCCTTCGAGGGTGACGTGCTCGGGGACATCGTGCTGAAGGTATGCGCGTCGCCCATCCCGGCGCCGTCCAACGTGAACCCCAACGTGCCTCCGGGCTTCGACGCGTGGTTCGCGCGCGCGTGCTCGCGCGACCCCGCAAAGCGGTTCCAGTCGGCCGACGAGCTGGCGCAGGCCCTCGCCGGCGTGTGCGGCATCGGGCGCATCCGCATGGCGACGCTCGACGAGGACCAGGTGCAGTACGTCATCCGTCCCACCGCGGGCATCCGGACGTCCGACCTCCCGCCGCCGAACGCGATGTCGCCGCGCACGGCGCTCCTCGCGGGGCTCGTCCTCGGCATCGCGATGATGGTGGGCCTCCTCGGCTTCCTCGCGTGGCGCGAGCGGGACATGCCGACGGGGGTCCGCGTGTCGCCGACGCCGACGGTGACGACGACCGCCCCTGGGATCCCGTCGATGGCGCCCTCGCACACGTCCGCGCCGTGAGGACGTGGGCCGTTCGGGCCCGCAAGGCGCTGGCTGCTGCGGATGAGCCGGAGGAGGGTGGTCGCTCGAACGGGTGACCTCGACACCCGTCGCGCGTGCCCTTAGGTTGCAGCTCCCGGATGGTGGACGAAAAGGGCGTCGGACACCGGAGGCCGTCACCGGATGCACGCATCGCGTGGCGGGGGCCGTTCGGCCCGGTGGACATCGAGCTCTACCCGTCGCAGAGCGACGCGGCGTTGCCCGAATCGCTCCAGGTTCTTCGCAGCCTCGTCTACGACTTCAAGAACCGCCATCCCGAAGCGCGACGCGTCGTCTTCGCGATCCACGCACGCCTGCGCGGGATCGACGCGAGCATGGCCGGCAGCGGTCGCGATCTCGACACGGGCTCGCCGCGGGCCGAGGCGCTGGCCGACGAGGTGCTGAGCGCGGGCCGGGCCGGAACCATCGTCGCGCGACGACGGGAGGTCCGGTCCGTCGTCGTTCCGCTCGAAGCCGCCGCGGACTCGGCGCTCGGCCCGGCGTCCAACGAGCAGCACGTCTACACGGTGTGCGTGCTCGACGACACCGGGGCGCCGGTCGCGGGCGCCAAGCTCACCGTCGTCATCGCCGGCGACGAGCAGGACAAGACGACCGACGGCTCGGGCAAGCTGACGATCACGAAGACCGTGGCGGACACCGGCACGGTCACGCTCACGAACCTCGACGACCTGCGCGACAAGCTGTGGTCGCAGTGGTCGAACCCCGTCTCCGACAAGCCGTATCCCGGTGACAAAGTCCTGCCGGGTGCGGTCACGCAGCCGATCGCGCCTTTCCAGGCGCCCGCCGACTGGGTGGTGACGCTGGTCCTGCAGCGCCCGCCCATCTGGCGGGTGCGGATGGTCGGGATGATCTTCGACGCCGACAAGTGCTTTCTCCTTCCGCAGGCGCTCGACGGCATCCAGTCGGTCGTCGCCATGCACCAGGCGCACCCTTCGGCGCCGGTGGTCATCGTCGGGCACGAGGGGGGTGACGAGGTGGCCGGCTCGGTGGACCTCGCGCTCGCGCGGGCGAAGATCCTCGCCGGCTACTTGACGAGCAAGGCGGACGACTGGATGCCGTGGTTCGGCTCGGACAAGCCCGCGCGGCAGCGCTGGGGCACCCGCGAGATCCAGCTCATGCTGTCGGCGACGAGCGGCAAGGACGGGACGCCGTACTACGCCGGCACCGCGTCCGGGGTGACGGACGCGAAGACGACGACGGCGCTCCGCGCGTTCCAGGGGGACGCCGGGCTTCCCGTCGACGGCAAGGCTGGATCGTCGACGCAGGCGGCCCTGGTGAAGCAATACATGGCCATCGAGGACACGTCGCTGACCGCGGGCGTGACGCCGGTGGCCCATGGCTGCACCGGCCACGAGGACGACACGTTGACCGCCGACGGCCTCCAGCCGGACGACCGGCGGCTCGAGGTGCTCTTCTTCGACGGAACGGAGATCAAGCCGCCGCCGTCGGGGGATACGTCGGACGGCAGCTCGCCGGAGTATCCGGCGTGGCGCATGCGCCTCGTGCAGACCGTGGATTTCGAGAATCACGGGATCCACGTGCAGGTCGTCGACACGCTGAAGCAGCCGGTGCCGCTCGCGACGGTGCACCTCGATGGACCCACGAGCGCCGACACGACGGCCGACGAGCATGGGTTCGTCACGTTCTGGGGTCTGACCGCGGGGGACTACACGATCAGCGGCACGATGCAGAGCGGACAGCCGATCCCGCCGGCAAAGCTGACTTACCCGACGGCGAAGACCGTGGCCGGGATGGCGCGGACACCGAGTGACGACAAGGCGGCAGCGTGACGACCTCCGGTCCGCCCCCGTCCAGCCCGCCGGCTTCGAGCCCGTCCGCCTCCTCGCCCCCCGCGTCGGCGCCGCCGAGCTCCTCGGCGCAGGACATCCCGATGTACCCGCACACGGTGCTCACCGGCGGCGACGTGGGCATCCTCTTCATGGAGCTGTGGGATCACCTCGGGACCCAGACGCTCACGGGGCACACGTACACGATCACCGGCTCGGGCGCCGGCGGTGGCCCCTACAGCGGCACGGTGGACTCCAACGGCCAGCTCCGTCAGGAGAGCGTCCCGTTCGACGACTACACGCTCACCGTGGACGGGGCCGCCGAGACGACGGTCGCCGCGATCGTACTCGCGAACGACGCGACGGATCCCCAGGTACGCTTCCTCGACATGGGCGACGACGCGAGCACGGGGCCGAGCTCCTCATGAATAGGGTTCTCGTGAAGCTGGCGCCGACGAAGAAGCAGATGACCGGCTTCTCGGCCGTCGGCGCGGTCACGGTCAGCCTGAGCGCGACCGGCAAGGGGACGAGCGCCGTCACGACGACGTCGCAATCAGCGCTGTTCGAGCTCGTCGAGATCCCGAAGCCGGGGGACGCAACGCAGACCGAGCGGGTCCTCTACTCGATCGCCGGCAACATCGTCGATAACGGGAGCGGCGTCCCGGTGTTCGACGGCGGAGCGACCACTCCGACGACGATGTTCAGCCTCAGCCAGTCCGATTTCTCGATCAGTCTGACGCTCGACAGCACGAACTTCACCGTCTTCCCGGTCTCGAACCTGGTGCTCCCCTGGGAGAGCTCGGCGGAGGGTTTCACGCAAGAAGTCCGGGCCCGGCTCACCATCGCCGGCACCGTCGAATCGACCACGGCTCAGAACGACACCCTCGACTTGACGATGAAGCACATTGCCGTCCCCGACGACGGCACCAACACCCAGGACACCTCCGACTGCTTCGGAATCAGCACGGTCTATCCGACGAAGAACGACTTCTTGAAGCCCACCGACAAGCTGAAGTTCCCGGGAACGATGACCATCATGCTCGAGGATGCCGTCGGTCAGGCGCTCAACGCCATCACGCCCGGCTCGTACACCCTGGCCGCGCTGACCACCGTCCTGGGCACGATCATGACCGACGCGGGCCTCGGCACGCCGACGATCACAGAGTTCAACCGGACCACCACCGCGGCGGCGGCGGCGATGTGGTCGGTCGTCTCGGGCCAGGTCGTCGCCACCGGCGGCGCGGGAGTGACGCTGCCGTTCTTCACCTACTGGGTCTTCGCCGATTCGAGCAACATGCCCCAGACCGCCGGAGAGTTCGGCAACTCGGAGGGGATCAGCCCACCGGTGAACGTCGCGGCGGCGACGAAGCTCGTCATGTCGCCCATCATCCTCTTCACGAGGTCCACCGCGCCCTTCAACAGCACGATCTCGGCCACCCAGGCCAGCGACGTCCCCAACGCCCTCGCGACCATGCTCGCCCACGAGATCGGCCACTCTCTCGGGCTCCGGCACGGCCTGAACTTCGACGTCAACGCAGGTACCTATTCGATCGCGGGCCAGATCGGGGCCATGACGGGTCTCACCATCAACGGCGCCAGGGCCAACGCGCAGCTCTATGGGCCCGTACACAAGGACGTCATCAAGAAGCTCTATCTGTGAAGCCCGGAAGGCGCCTCGCGCTGCTTCCGCTCGCTGTCGCGCTGGTCGCCTGCCCGGCCACGGCGCCGCCGCTCGTCGCCCCCACGAAGAACGCGACCGGGGCGCGATGGTTCCTGCATCCCCAGTGGCCGCTGGAGCCTGCCGCGAGCGTCGCGCTCCCCAGCGGAGCGACGCTCTACGCGGGGCCGGACGGCACCCGGTGGCTACGGAGTGGCGCGGGCGCGACGGCGGCCGATGAAGTGCTCGACGCGAAGCTCGTCGGCGTCGCGGTGCTCCCCGGAGGCGGTGTGGCTCTGACCGCCGACGACGGCACGGTGTACGTCGCGCCCACCGCCCTCGGTCCGGTGCAAGCGGTCCGACCCGCGAGCGAGCCCATTCGAACCACGGGCACCCCTGCGCAACGGGCCCTGCGCCTGCTGACCGATGCGCCTTCGCAGCTCGCCGGGGCCGGCGCGGTACGGGCGGGCAAGGGGGCCCTCGTGCGGGGACGATGGATCGAGATCGCACCAGAAGGGCGTGACCGATGGCGCAGGCAAGCCTCCGAGCTCGGGAGCCCCATCCACGTCGAACCTTGGCCCGTGCTGGACGGCTGCGCGGGGGCGAGTCTCGCGGCCGAGGGCGAGCACGCGTGGGTCGCCTGCACCCCGAGGAGCGACATGACCGTGGTGCGGATCCTCGAGAGCGACGATGGAGGCGTGCGCTGGCGAGCAGGACCGATGCTCCGCACGAGCGACGCGGGCGAGCTTCACCTGTTCGCGCTTCCGCGAGGCGAGCTCCTCGTGCAGGGCGCGTGTCGAGCGGACGCCGCGACGCCGTGCTCGCCGCTGATCATCGGCCCCGGAGCCATCCGCGACGTTGCGCTGGATGCCTCGATGCGGCTCTACGCCCTCCGCGGACGCTCCGACGGCACCTTGTACGGGCTGGGGACGGCAGGGACCGGGATCACGTACCTCGTCGCGTCGCGCGACGACGGCGCGGCCTTCTCGACCGTCGAGCTCCCGCTTCTCGACCTTTGCGCGTGCAGCCCGACCGACCAGGCGACCGGGCTCGCGGTGGGGGACCAGGGAGCGGTCGTCGTGGTTGCATACGCGAACGCCGATCGCTGGCTGCGGTACGCGTCGACCGACTACGGCGCCCACGTCACCGGCACGCTGCTGCCCATCGCGCCGGATGCCGTCGATCTCGCCGGTCGCCGGGGTCTGGCGTACGGCCCGACGGGCGGCTGGGAGACCGCCGATCTCGGCGCGACCTGGGTGCGGGTGCCGGTGCCGTGGAGCCTGGACATCGAGGCCATGCGGAAGACGCAGGTCGCCTGCAGCGACGAGGGGTGCCTCGTCGATGCGGACGCGGCGAGGGTGGGGTGGACCTTGCCGGCGCGCTGAGGGTCACCGAAGCTGGCCGCCCAGCGCCTTCACGACCGCGGCGGCCATCGTGCGCGTCGAGCGCGCATTGGGGTGTAGGTCTCCGGGCGCGAGGGGCTCGAAGTCCCACTCCGGATCGACGACCTCGAGCCCTTGCCGCGTCAGCAAGTCGTCGACGAGGTACGCGTCCCCCCGTGGCCGTCCGTGCCCGAGCTGGGGGGTCACGAAGAGCGCACGTGCCCCGCGGCCGCGGGCGAGCCGGTCGGTCTGCCGGAAGATCTCGCCAGTGAGCTCTATGGACGCCTCGTCGCGGTACGGCAAGAGGTCCGACAGAACGCGGATGACGCGGAGGTCCGCCCAGAAACCAGGGTGCGGGGGAGTCACCACCGGCACGTCGCCGTCGAACGAGAGGCGCGGGCGGTCGACCCAGCCGACCCGCTCGACGAGGAACGGGAAGAAGATCGTCACGACCGCGACGACGTGCTCGAAGCGCGGCAGCGCATCGAAGAGGCGCACGAACGCCTGGTCACACCCGTAGCCGACCACACCGAGGGTCACGACCTGCACACCCAGCGCCGCGCTGACCTGACCGGCGAGGCTCTCGTCCCAGGTGAGACCGTGGCCCGCCATGATCGACTCGCCCACGAGGAGCACGGTCGGCCTCGCCGGATCCTCCCCGTCGTCCGGTGCGCGCACGCGGTCGTGGTGCTCGTCGAACGCGAGGTTCATCGTCCGACCCCACTGCGTGGTCGTGTGAGTGAAGGGGCCCTTCCAAACCCAGCCGAGGCGCGGGTCGGGCTCGTTCATCTCGGGATCCGATGACCCGGCCAGATCGTGCTTCTTGGGTCTCCCCTTCCAGCGCAGCACCACTTCGGTCACGCCGAGCGCCAGCACGAGCGCGAGCACCATCCTGGTGACCGAGGCCAGCGCTTCGGCGCTGCCGACGCGCTCGACCCACCGCCCCACCCGCGGGCGCGCGACGAGCGCCAGCGCGGCCGCGACGGCGACGGCGCCTCCGCGCCACAAGAGCCCAACCCAGGGCGTCCGCGTGTCGAGCGACCAGTGGCGGACGAGCCAGGCCTGGTCGCAGCGGAACGCCCAGGCGAGAGGAGGCACCGCGAGCGCGAGCACCAGGAGCTCGGCGGGGACGCGTCCCCGCATCAGAAGACCGTGTAGATGAACGGCGCCACCGCCTCGACGGTCGCCGCCAGGATCAGCAGCAGCCCCATGACGCACAGGAAGAGGACGACGGGCGCCAGCCATTTCCGGCCACGCTTGCTCGTCCAGAGCCCCGCCACGAGGCCGCCGATCGACGGCACGGCGGTGGCCATCACGAGGATGCCTCGGTGGATCCTCCCGCGCTTCTTCAGCATGGGACCGCCTCGTCGAGCGCTTCGCGCGTGCTTCGCTCCGGCCCCTCGGGGGCCTTCCCTTCGTCACGCGGCCTGAGGGCGAGCATCGATTGGTCCTTGGCCACGAGCGTGTGCCCCGCCACGAGCAGGTCGATGCCGCAACGGCGGAACGTCGAGTAGCCCTCCACCGCGCGCGTCACGATCGGCTCTCCCGCGAGGTTGAACGACGTGTTCAGCAGGATGGGCACGCCCGTCTTCTGCCCGTACCGCTCGAGCAGCTCGTGGAAGCGTGGCGCCTTGTCGCGCTCCACCGTCTGGACGCGCGCCGTACCGTCGACGTGCGTCACCGCGGCGAGCCGCTCGCGCCACTCCGGCCGTACGGGAAAGACGCCGGACATGAACGCTCCGAGGCGCGCGCCGCCGGGAGGTAGCTCGAAGTATCTCTCCGCGACCTCGACGGGCACCGCGGGCGCGAACGGGCGGAACTCTTCGCGGTACTTGATGTCGCGATTCAAGCGGTCCTTCGTCTCCGCGCGGTGCGGCGCAGCGAGGATGCTCCGGTTCCCGAGGGCGCGCGGCCCGAGCTCGGAGGCGCCGTCCATCCACCCGACGATCCGGCCCGCCGCGAGCGCGTCGACGGTCCGCTCGAACAACGCGGCGTCGTCCGTCACCTCCACGAGCGGCAGATCGTCCTCGCGCGCGATCCGCGCGAGCTCCGCCGCGTCGACGGTCGGGCCCCAGTAAGGATGGTCGGGGACGTCGACGTGGGGCCGAGCGAAGTAGACGCGGTCCGCGTAGAGCGCCGCCCCCAGCGCGCAACCCGCGTCGCCGGGTGCACACGGGACGTAGAGCCGCTCGAAGCCCGATTCACGGAGGAGGCGCGCGTTCGCGACGCCGTTCAGGGCGACGCCGCCGCCGAAGCACAGGGTGTCGAGCCCGGTCTCGTCGTGGAGCGCGCGCGTGAGCTCGACCAGCGTGTCCTCGAGCACGCGCTGCACGCTCGCGGCGATGCACGCGTACCGGGCCCCATCGGGCGTGGCGGGATCGAGCCGGTGATGCGGCGCGCGAGGCGGACCGAAGAGACGGACGAAGGCGTCCGAGAAAGAGCGACGCGCCGTCGTGTGGAAATCGAAGTACTCGAGCGCGAGCTCGAACGCACCCGGCTGGCCGGGGACGGGTCGAATCAGCTTGCGCACCTCGTCGAGAAACGTCGGAGCTCCGTACGAGGCGAGGCCCATCACCTTGTACTCACCCTCGTTGACGGTGAAGCCGAGGAACGCCGTGAACGTCGAATAGAGCATCCCGAGCGAGTGCGGGAAGTGGAGCTCCCGCCGGAGCTCGATGGACACTCCGCCGTCGTCGGCGCGCCGCCCGACGCCGACCGAGAGCGTCGCCCACTCGCCGACGCCGTCCGCCGTGAGGATCGCCGCGCGCTTCACCGGCTGCGTGAGGAACGCCGCCGCCGCGTGCGCCTGGTGGTGCTCCGTGAAGAGGATCTTGCCGGGTGCGATCCCGAGGTGGCTGCGGATGATCCCCTTGACCCACACCTTCTCGCCCAGCGTGTTTCGCATCGCCTGCGGGAAGCTCCGCCAGCTCCGCGGGAACGCACGGAGCGCCGTCGTCACGATGCGATCGAGCTTGAGCATCGGCTTCTCGTAGAAGACGACCGCGTCGAGCTGCTCGGGCTCGAGCTCGGCGTGCGCGAGGCACCATTCGATGGCCCGCAGCGGAAAGCTCGGGTCGTTCTTCTTCCGCGACAGACGCTCTTCTTGCACCGCCGCGACGGGGAC
>JBEKGQ010000250.1:0-9124 GCA_050012715.1 Polyangiaceae bacterium | reverse complement strand
GGTGCGGCGGGGCTCGGGCCTCTTCGCGTGGATCGACCGGGTGCGCGCGTCGGTCCGCGCGCGCATCGACGCGAGCTTCGCGCCCGACGTCGGGCCGATGGCCCGCGCGCTCGTGCTCGGCGAGAGCGATCTCGCCCCCGACGACGATCGCGCCTTCCGGGCCAGCGGGCTCTCGCACCTGCTCGCGGTGTCGGGGATGCACCTCGTGCTCGTGCTGGCCATCGCGGTGCGCGCGCTCGAAGGGGCGCTCGTGCGGCTCGAGGCCCTCGCGGCACGGCTCGACGTGGGGCGCGTCGCGGCCGCCATCGGCCTGCCGGTGGCGTGGGTGTACGCCGAGCTCGCGGGCGCCGGCGGGTCGACGGTGCGCGCGGCGTGGATGGCCACCGCGGTCCTCCTCGCGCGCGCCCTCGGGCGACGGACGGACGCGACGCGGGCGTTCGGGCTGTCGCTGCTCGCGATGGCGCTGGTCGACCCGCTGGTCGTGTTCGACCTGTCGTTCCTGCTCTCGGCGGGAGCCACCGCGGGGCTCCTCGCGTTCGCGCGGCCGTTCGCGGCGCGGCTCGAGGCGTGGTCGCCGAAGCGGCTCGCGTCGATCGCCCGTGCCGCCGCGACGACGCTGGCGGCGTCGGTGCCGTGCGTGCCGATCATCGCGCGGTTCGCGCCCACGGTGCCGCTCGGGGGCGTGCTGGCGAACCTGCTCGCGGTGCCGGTGGGGGAGACGGTGGCGCTGCCGCTGTGCCTCGCGCACGCGGTCCTCCCGTGGTGGCCCGCCGCGGAGCGGGGGTGCGCGGCGGTGGCGACGGGGGCGCTCGTCCTCGTGCGCGCCGTGGCGCGGGGCTTCGCGGTGCCCTCGCTCACGGCGGACATCCCGCAGCCCACGTCGTGGCAGCTCGCGGTGCTCCTCGTGGGGCTCACCGCGCCGGTGCTCGGCCTCCGGTCCCGCGTCGTCCTGCCGATGACGGCCGCGCTGCTCCTCGTGCTCGAGGTCGGCGCGCGCCGCACCGGCGTGCCGCACGGCGTCCTTCGCGCGACGTTCCTCGACGTGGGCCAGGGCGACTCGGCCATCGTGGACTTGCCGGACGGCGAGGCGCTCGTCGTCGACGGCGGGGGCCTCGTCGGCAGCCCCATCGACGTCGGGGCGCGGGTGCTCGCCCCCGAGCTGCGCGCGCGCCGGCGCGAGGACCTCGCGGCGGTCGTGCTGACCCATCCGCACCCGGACCACTTCAGCGGCCTCGCGACCGGGCTCGACGCGGTGCGCGTGGGAGCCCTCTGGGACACCGGGCAAGGCGAGGCCACCGCGACCGGGGGCGGCTACGCGGCGCTCCTCAGCGGCATGCGCGCCCGCGGCGTCCCGGTGCGGCGACCCGCGGAGCTCTGCGGCGTCCACGCGATGGGCGGGGCGACGGTCGAGGTGCTCGCCCCGTGCCCGGCGTTCGACCCCGACCGCGGCGCGAACGACAACTCGTTCGTGCTGCGCATCTCCTACGGCGCGCGCGCCATCCTCCTCGTGGGCGACACCGAGCACGAAGAGGAGGCGGGCCTGCTCGCCACGCAGCGCGAGCGGCTCCGGGCCGACGTGCTCAAGGTGGGCCACCACGGGAGCCGCACGTCGTCGACGCCGGCGTTCCTCCAGGCCGTGCACCCGCAGGAGGCCGTCATCTCCGCCGGCTGCCGCAACCGCTTCGGCCATCCGCACGCGCTGACGCTGGCCTCGCTGGCCGCGGCGGGGGCCCGCGTCTGGCGCACCGACCACGACGGCGCGGTGACGGTGACGACCGACGGCGAGTCCCTGGAGGTGAGCTCCCTCGCCCGCGGCCGTTGACGGGCCCGGCGTACCTCTCTATTCGGGAGGCTCCCCATGACCGAACGACTCGTCCCCATGCTCACCACCGAGCAGATCGCCGCGCGCGTCCACGAGCTCGGCGCGCAGATCACGCGCGACTACTCCGGGCGGAACCTCGTCCTCGTCTGCGTGCTCAAGGGGAGCTTCGTCTTCGCGTCGGACGTCATGCGCGCGATCGACCTGCCGCTCCGCGTCGACTTCCTCGGCGTGCGCTCCTACGGGGAGGGCACCGAGTCGAGCGGCGTCGTGCAGATCACGCAGGACCTCTCGCGTCCCATCGAGCACGAGGACGTGCTCATCGTGGAGGACATCGTCGACACCGGGCTGACCATCGCGCACCTGATGGATCTCCTGCGCACCCGCGGGCCGGCGAGCATCAAGGTGTGCTCGCTCCTCCACAAGCCGGCGCGGGCCAAGGTGAAGATCAACGTCGACTACCTAGGCTTCACGATCGAGGACCGCTTCGTCGTGGGCTACGGGCTCGACTTTGCCGAGCGCTACCGCAACCTGCCCTACATCGGCGTGATCGAGCGGACGTGATACCGTCGTAACCGCGTGTCGAGCCCGTTCGCGGACGAGAAGTTCTTCCACACGCTGCTCTCCAAGGCGGTCGCGGGGAAGGCGAGCGACGTGCACGTGAAGGTCGGGCAGCCGCCGGGCGCCCGCATCCGCGGCGAGATGATCTACTTCCGCACCGAGAAGATCACGGCGGAGGACGGGGAGGCCGTCGCCCGCATCGTCATCACCAACGAGGACGTTCGCGCCAAGCTCGACGAGCTGAAGGAGTACGACACGTCGTACATGGCGCCGGGCATCGGGCGCTTCCGGGTCAACGTGTACCGCCAGCGAGGAACCCTCGCGGTCGTCATGCGTTTCATCCCGAGCGACATCCCGGCCATGGACTCGCTGGGGCTGCCGATGCCGGTGACGCGCGAGCTCGCCGAGCGGAACAACGGCATGGTGCTCGTCGTGGGCGCGGCCGGGAACGGCAAGAGCACGTCGGTGGCGAGCATGGTGGGCCACCTCAACGCGACGCGCGCCCTGCACATCGTCACGGTGGAGGACCCGATCGAGTTCCTCCACTCGGATCACATGTCGAGCATCTCGCAGCGCGAGGTGGGGCTCGACACGGCGAGCTTCGCGGCGGCCCTGCGCGCGGCGCTGCGGCAGGATCCCGACGTCATCTTCGTCGGCGAGATCCGCGACGAGGAGACGATGGAGATCGCGCTCAAAGCGGCCGAGACGGGGCACCTCGTGATGGCGACGCTGCACACGAGCGACGCGGTGCGCACGGTGAACCGCATGCTGGCCCTGATGCGCGGCGACGTGCAGGAGAACCGGATGCGCGTCGCGAGCTGCCTCCAGGGCATCATCGCGCAGCGCCTCCTGCCGCGCCTCGACGGCAACGGCGTGGTCCTGGCGGCCGAGGTCCTGGTCGCGTCGACGTCGGTGAAGGAGAGCATCCGGCGGCCGGAGAACAACCCGCCGCTGAAGGCGCTGATGGAGAAGGGCGCCCACCCCTACGGGATGAAGACGTTCGCCATCTCGGTGCAGAAGCTCCTCGAGCAGGGCTTCATCGACGAGGTGACCGCCGCCGAGGCGCTCGGCACGTAGGGTCGCGCCGCGGGTGGCTCAGCGGGACAGCGCGGGCGCCGGCGCGACGGGGATCGGCGGCGGCGCGTCGATGACGCGCGTCGCGCGCCACACGACCGGGATCACGATGAGCGCGAGGAGCAGCACCGCGGCGACGCCCATGAGCCATACGCCGAGGCGCATCGCCCGCGCGTCGTAGGCCTCGAGCGCCATCGCGTGCACCCTCACGTCGCGCGCCGCCGCGTCGGCGGCTCGCTCGAGGCGCGCCAGCTGCTCGCGCGCCGCGTCGTGCTCCTTGCCGAAGACCGCCTTGTCCGCCAGCGCCTGGCGCGCGAGGACGACCTGCTTGCCGCGCACCTCGCGGCGCGCCTCCTCCACCGCCGCCGTCCGCGTGCCGACCTGCTTCTGCATCCAGTGGCCCAGCGACGACCGCTCGGTGCGCGCCGCCTCCACCTTCGCCTGCGCCTCGGCGACGCGCTTCTTCGCGCCCGAGTAGCCCTGCGTCAGCTCCGCGATCGCCGCCTTGAGCCTCGCCGCCTCGGCCACCCGCGTCTCGTGCTCCTTGGCCCACGCCGTCCGCGCCGACGCGGTGCCCGTCGTGTCGATCATCGTCGCCGCGCCGGGGTGCGTCACCGCGCGCGCCGGGGTCACCGCGCCGCTCAGCACCGTCGACGTCGCGGGGCGACGCCCCGACGCGGGCACCAGCACGTCCCCCTCGCCCAGCGAGGCGAGCGCCGCGCGCACCGCCTGCTGCATGCTCACCGCGTCCGGCCAGCGCCGCTCGCGCTCGAAGGCCAGCGCGCGGTCGACGATCGCCGCGATCGCCGGCGGCAGCTCGGGCGCCACCGCGCCCAGCGACGGCGCGGGCGTCGTCGCGCTGAGAATGAGCTGCTCGTTGCCGGTCGCGCCCTCGTGCACGTGCCGCCCGCTCAGCAGCGTGAACATCGTCGCGCCCACCGCCCAGAGATCGGTCCGCCCGTCCACCTCGTCCCACCGCGCGCGCGCCTGCTCCGGCGCCATGTACGCCGGCGTCCCCATCACGACGCCCACCCGCGTCGTCGTCCTCCGGTCGTGCGCGGCCTCGAAGACCCGCGCGATCCCGAAGTCGAGCACCTTGAGCTGCCCCACCTTCGTGATGAAGAGGTTCTCCGGCTTCACGTCGCGGTGGACGACGTTCTTCGCGTGCGCCGCCGCCAGCACGTCGAGCAGCTGCTCCGCCACCGCGAGCACCTCGCGCGCCGGCAGCCGCTGCCCGCTCCGCTCCCAGCGCGACTCCACCGTCTCGCCCTCGAGCAGCTCCATCACGAGGAACGCCGACCCGTCCGGCGCCACGTCGTCGTCGAGCACGCTCACCGCGCCCTCGTGCTGGATCGTGTTCGCCGCGTACCCCTCCTGGAGGAACCGCCGCTTCACCTCCGCGTCGTGGCTCATCTCCGGGTGGAGCACCTTCACCGCGACCCGCTTGCCGTTGCGGTGCGTCGCCGCGTAGACCGCCGCCATCCCGCCGACCCCGAGCAGCGCGTCGAGCCTCCACTTGTCGTCGAGCACCACGCCGAGGCGCGCGTTCGCGCTCGCCACCTGCGGGTCCTCGACCGGCACGAGCTTCGTCGGCGGCATCTACGCCGGGCCTCCGCCCTCGCGCTGCCGCGCCGCCTTCAGCTCCGCCTCGGCGCGCGCCATCTTCGCCTCCTCGCGCGCCAGCGCCTGCTGCGCCGCCGCGAGCTGCTCGGCCGCCACCCGCTCGTCGATCTGCGCCTGCGCGAGCTCGGCCTCGAGCCCGGTCAGCCGCGCGTCGACCTGCGCGAGCCGCGCCTTCTGCGCGTCCTGCTCCGCGGCGAGCACCTTGTCGCGCGAGCGCAGCGCGTCCTCCGCGCGCGCGAGCGCCTCGAGCGCCACCGCGTAGGCCGCCTGCTTCTCCGCCGCCGCGCGCACCTCGGCCGCGAACGCCACGAGCCCGTCCTCCAGCACCGTCGCCGCGTGCTCCGCCTCGACCTGCCGCGCCGCGTGGGCCGTCTTCAGCTCGCGCTGCCGCTTCATCACGCGCCACGCGTAGAGCGGCGCGGTCACCCAGCGCTTCGGCGCCTCGCCGTAGTCGGCGAGCACCTCCGCGTCGGCGGCGAGCTCGGCCTCGGGGTCCCTCGCCGGGACCGGCGCCTGGGCGCGCCCGTCGATGCGCGGCGGCGGCGCCTGGAGCGCGGCCCCGCCGTGCCCGTACGACAGCGGCGCCGGGTGCGCGCCGACCGCTCGCTGCTCGACGAGCTCGCGCGGGTCGACCGCCAGCTCGAGCGGCGCGTCCTGCTTCGGCAGCTTGCGCGGCGCGGCCGGCTTCGCCGCGGCCCGCGCCCGCAGATCGAGCTCGAGCCCGCCGTCGGCCATCGCGCCGCAGAGCGAGCACGCCGTGCCCGGGCGGACCTCCGCCGCGCCGCACGAGGCACACATCGCCATGGAGCGGATCATACCGCACCGCCGCCGCGTGCTAAGCCTCGGCCGATGCCGGCCACCAGCAAGCGCCTCGAGTTCTTCCAGAAGCACACCGCCGCGGGCAGCGTCGACCCCATGGCGTGGTACGGCCTCGCCATGGAGTACCGCAGCCTCGAGCGCCACGACGAAGCCCTGGCGACCTTCGAGGCGCTGCGGGCGCGAAACCCCGACTACGTGGCGATGTACCTCATGTGCGGCCAGATGCTCGAGCAGATGGGACGGAAGGACGACGCGAAGGCGTGGCTCACGTCCGGCATGGAAGCGGCGAAGCAGAAGGGGGACACCCACGCGCTCGGGGAGCTGGAAGCCGCGCTCGGCACGCTGGGATGAAGAGAAGAAAAAAGGAGCGAAGGAGGAGAGGAGGGGAGAGCTTTGGATTTCGGGAGCGGGGCTCCTTCGTTGCCCAACAACTCCTTTCCTCCTTCCCTCCTGTTCGTCTTTTCTCGCTCACTTCTTCCCCCGGAGCTGCGCCAGCCGCTCCTTGATGCGCACCTCTTCCCCGCGCTCGACCGGCTCGTACAGCACGGCGCCCTCCAGCGCCTCCGGCAGATACGTCTCCCCCGGGACGACGCCGCCGTCGAAGCTGTGGGCGTACTTGTAGCCCTCGCCGTAGCCTTCGCCCTTCATCAGCGGCGTCACCGCGTTCCGCAGCTTCATCGGCACCGGCAGCGCGCCGTGCTTGTCGACCAGCTCCTTCGCGCGGTGCCAGGCCACGTTGCACGCGTTCGACTTGGGCGCGCTCGCCAGGTAGAGGCACGCCTGCGCCAGCGGGTACATCCCCTCGGGCATCCCGACCCGGCGCAGCGTCGCGTCCGCCGCGCTCGCCACGAGCATCGCCCGCGCGTCGGCGTTGCCCACGTCCTCGCTCGCGAAGATGAGCATGCGCCGCGACACGAACAGCGGGTCGTCCCCCGCCTCGAGCATGCGCATCATCCAGTAGATCGCCGCGTCGGGATCGCTCCCGCGCATCGACTTGATGAACGCGCTGACGACGTTGTAGTGCTCCTCGCCCGCCTTGTCGTAGAGGAGCGGCTGGTGGCTCTCCGCCGCCTTCACCGCCTCGAGCCCCAGGTGCGTCTCGCCGCGGCTCTGCAGGTAGTCCGCCACGAGCTCGAGCGTCGAGAGCGCCCGCCGCGCGTCGCCCCGCGCCATCCCGGCGATGGCCCCCAGCGCGTCGTCGTCGGCCGACAGATTCCGCGCGCCGAGGCCATGCTCCGAATCGTGGAGCGCCCGGCGCAACAGAGTAAGCAGGTCCTCCGGCGCGAGCGCCTCGAGCCGGAACACCTTGCAGCGCGACAGCAAAGCTGCGTTCACGGCAAAGCTCGGGTTCTCCGTCGTCGCCCCCACGAGGACGATGGTCCCGTCCTCCACATGAGGCAGGAACGCATCCTGCTGGGCCTTGTTGAACCGATGAATCTCGTCGACGAACACGATGGTGCGCTGCCCGTGAAAAGCCAGGCGATCCCGCGCGGCGGCGACGATCTCGCGCAGCTCGGCCACGTTGCCCAGCACGGCACTGAACGGCACGAAGAACGACTTGGTCGCCGCGGCGATGACGCGGGCCAGCGTCGTCTTGCCGCTCCCGGGCGGGCCCCAGAGGACCATCGAGCGCACCCGGTCGGAGGCGATGGCCTGCGTGAGGAGCGACTCGGGCTGGAGGAGGTGCGCCTGCCCCACCACGTCGCCCAGGGCGTCCGGGCGCATGCGGTCGGCGAGGGGAGCGCCGCGCTCGGCGCTCTTGCGGGCCGCCGCGCCGAACAGCGTCGCCGAGGGGTCGGCGGGGGCGGGTCGTCGGCCGCGTGTCACCATTTGGGGGAACCTAGCGCGAAACGCGAAGGCGACTATGGTTGGCGCATGCGCAGGGGGGCAGTCCTTCTCGTAGCGGCGGCCGCCGGCGTCCTCGGGGCGTGCGCCGAGCCCCCCAAGGCGCCCGTCGCGAAGGCCGGCGTCACCGCGGTCGAGCTCACCTCGTTCGAGGTGCGTGACGACCAGGTCGACCGCTTCGAGCACTGCCCGCCCGCGGGCGAGATCGGGCAGGACTGGGTGCCGCCCATCCCCGAGTGGCACCCGCCCGCGGCGTCGGCGTCGGCCGCGGTTCCCGAGAGCGCGGTCGCGGCCTCCGGCGGTGACGTGAGCCCGCCGCCCTCGGGCGACGTCATCGACGAGTCGACCCCGGCGTCGATCGCGGTGCTGACCGACGAGGCGTCCAACCAGACGCGCGACCACTTCCGCACCTGCTACCACCACGGCCTGCTCTTCGACCCGACGCAGGACGGGCACGTCGCGGTCGTCCTGCGCGTCGACCGTGCGGGCAAGGTGGCGTCGGTCGAGACGTGGGGGGCCTGCGATCTGGCGCCCGAGGCGCTCGTCTGCATGCGCGACGAGGCGAAGCACGTGCACCTCCGGCCGCCGCAGGGCGGGTCGGCGACGGTGACCATCCCGGCGGTGTTCACGAACGGCAGCGAGAAGGCGGGGACGTCGAAGGACGCCTATGCGGCGTCGGCCTACGTGGCCATCGAGGCGATGCGCCCGCGGCTTCACCGGTGCGAGGAGACGGCGAAGTACGCGCAGACGGGGGTCTTCGCGAGCGCGCTCTTCTCGGTCGACATCGACGCCAAGGGCCGGGGCATCCACGTGGGCGTCGACCAGTGGAAGGGCGGCCACGAGCTCCTCGCCTGCGCCGCGGAGGTCCTCCGCGACGCGCCCTTCGCCCCGCCGCCGGCCGGACGCGGCAAGGTCATCGTGCCCGTCGTGTTCAACCCGAGGCCCGGGACGCGGTAGGGCGGTCCGCGGGGCCGTCGGAGGGGCCGTGCCTCACGATTCGGCCTTGTAGTGACACTTTCCGAATTGTGGTGACAAGGGAGGTTCTGTTGCCGTCCGAAAGTGCTGTAAACGATAGCCTTGTCGCCTAGTTGACCCCCAAGACGGCCCAGTATCGCCAATTCGCAACCCCAAAAACCTGTCCGACTCCTATTGCCGCTAGCAGGCAGGCGGGCCAGACTCCCAAGAGCATGGGGCGTCCTCGCACCGATCCATCGCTCGTCGCCGCTCGGGAGTCTGTCGAACGACTCGAAGCGGGACGTGTGGCGCTCCGTGCGATGACGCGGGACGAACGCCTGACCATCTACGTCGAGTTGGAACGGGAGTTCAAACTCAAAGGGTCGAGCACGCCGAGTGCCGCTACGAAGGCGCCGGAGGCCGGGGCTG
>JBEKGQ010000249.1:0-9129 GCA_050012715.1 Polyangiaceae bacterium | reverse complement strand
CCACTCGTTGCCCGCCGGGTCGAGGCGCCGCCCGTCGGGGAGGATCACCGGCGTGCCCGACGCGTTCGTCTTCTCCAGCGCCACGCCGCCCGGCGTCGTCGCGGTGCACTGCCCCTGCTGCGGCGTCGGGTACGTGGTCCCGTCGAAGCTCCCGCAGGCCGCGGGGTCGTGCGGAATGGTGCTCCAGTCGGCGAGCGCGGGGCAGATCCACGGCGTCGTGGCCTCGGTGCAGGACGGATCGCAGTTGAGGATGCAGGTGGAGTCCTCCTTGAGGTCGTCCATCCAGTCCGAGGGATCCTCGAGCGCCGGGGGCGGCGGGGTCCCCGAGGACTTGCTGCCGCACGCGGCGACGATCACCGCGAGCGGCGCGAGGCACGTGACGGCGAGCCGGCGGCGGAGCATCGCGAAAGGCAGTGTAGCGCGAGCCCAGGGTGTCTCGGCTACGGCACGCGGAGCGAGGCCTGCAGGTACGCGTAGTGGGACAGGCTCGGCGGCTGGATCCCCCCGTAGTTGTACTCGAGCACGGCCTTCGCGCCCTCACCGACCACGAGCAGCGAATAGCCCGCGGTGAGCTCCACCGGCACCCACGGGGACCACGAGAGGCGCGCGTCGATCTCGTGCCCGAGATCGGCGCGGCCGTTGCCGGCCACCCCGACGAACTGGTTCAGGTACCCCGTCGTCCAGGCTCCTCCCGGCTGCGCGAGCCGCGCGTAGCGGTACTCGACCGCGGCCAGCGCGTCCGTCCACGGGACGACGGTGACGCGCGCGTTGCCCTCGATCTCGTTGGACCACGTGAAGAGGTCCATCGCGCCGTACCAGGTGTGCACGTCGGGGAGCAGCGGATCGAACGCGTGGTACGTGGCCCCCCCGTCGTCGCCGCTCGCGTAGGAGCCGCCGAGGCGCACGTTCGGCGTGAGCGCCACGTGCTCGAAGGTGTACGCGACGTGACCCGCGGTCGCCCACGCGGAGCGCTCTTCGGCGTGAATGGGCGGTGACGTGGGGTGGTCGATCGCGTCCGCGTGCCCGCCCTGGTACGCGCCCTCGGCGGCCCAGGTCCAGGCGTGGCCGTCGCCGTGGAGGCGCAGCGCGCCGGTGTACGTCTGCCCCTGGACGGACTGGTTCAGGCTCGCCAGCGGGTTCGACTGGGCGACGCGCGCGAGACCGTAGGCTTCGACCGCGAAGAGCGGATCGAGCGACCACTCCGCGCGCGCTCCGAAGAGCTCCCCGTAGGCGGGGGCGACGCCGTTCACGTTGTACGAGTCGCCCGTGGCCAGGGACCACGGGTCCTCGAGCACGGCGGCGAGCAGCTCGAAGCCCCAGTTGCCCGTGACGAGGCGCCCGCGGATCGCGTCGAGCGAGCGCCCGGTCGGCGACCAGTCCGACGCGCCGAGCAGGCGGCCCTCGCCCCAGGTGATCGGCTGCCGCCCGATGCGGAGGAAGCTCGGACGCGCGCCCCCGGTGTGGGCCTCGCCCCACGCTTCGTACACGCCGGTGACGGCGAGGGGCGTCGGCCCCGTCACGGTGTCGCTCGCCGTGCCGAGGTCCCACAGGCGCGCGTCCTGAAAGACGACGCGCCCCGTGACGACGCCCCGCTCGACCTCGACCCCGAGCCGCGCGCGCTCGGTCAGCGTGCCTTTGTCCTGCCCGTCGAGATCGTGCCAGTACTCGCCGCGCAGCCGCGCCTCGACGACCGGCGCGAGCTTCCAGTCTCCGACCGCGATCGTCTCGGGTGCGGGAGCCGCCACCTGGGCGTGCGCCGTCGCGGACCAGGCCCACGCGACGAGACCTGCTGCCACACCGAGGCGCCTCACCGTCGCCGACGCTAACACACTCGAACCGCTGCGGATTCGACCTTCACCCGCCTCCGGCGTCCGACGGCGACGACGCCTCGACCGGGCCTGCCTCGGGCATCGGCGCGCCGGTCTCCGGTCCCGCCTCGAGGGGCGGGAGGTACGGCGCGGCGTCGTCCGGCGGCAGGCAGCAGATCATCACCGAATCGCCGCAGAGCGCGGTGTTCTGCTGCAGGACGGGGCACTCCATGTCGAACGTCTGGCAGGTGCCGCCCGCGTTCATGCACGCCTCGACGCTGCCGGCCTCGTCGACGTTCGCGTCCCCCTCGATCACCGCGGCGTCGTCGTAGTCGTCGGCGAGGGTCGGCGAGGTCGAGCTCGTCGAGCTACATGCCGCGGCGGACGAGAGCGCAAGGGCGAGCAGGAACCGGGCCGGACGCACGCACGCCATGGTCGAAGTCTACCGCGGTTTCTCGCCGACGTGCTGGCGGGCGAGATCGAGCAACCGATCGCGGTCGTTCAGGGCCGGATCGGTGGTGACCGCCTCGAGGAGCGCCTCGAGGATCTCGCCGATGACCCTCCCCGGCTTCACCCCGATCTCGCTCATCAGGTCACGGCCGTTGATCTTCAGGTCCCGCGTCGAGAGGGCGGTTCCCTCGGCGAGGACGCGCGCGACGTGCGCCTCGAGGGCGGCGAGCGCGGCGAGGTCCGGCGCGAAGTCGCGCCCCTTGGCGCGAACGTCGGCCTGGTTCAGGACGTACAGATCCGGGACGCGCTCGGCGCCGACGCGGCGAATCCACTTGCGTACGGCGGCGTCGGACCACTCGTCGGTGTAGTGAAACAGGTGGAAGCGCACGAGCGCGACGATGCGCTCGCGCTCGTCGTTGGAGAAGCGCAGGCGCTCGGCGATGGGGGCCGCGATCTCGGCGCCGACGCGGTCGTGGTCGTAGAAGGTCCAGTCCTTCGTCTTCTCCGACCACGCGCGGGTGCGAGGCTTACCGACGTCGTGGAGCAGGGCCGCGATGCGGAGCACGGGGTCGGCCTGGCAGGCGTCCATGCACTCCATGCCGTGGCGCCAGACGTCGAACGCGTGCCACTTGTTCTGCTCCATCCCGACGCCTTCGAGGAGCTCGGGGCAGGTGATCCCGAGGATGCCGGTCCGGAGCATCACGTCGAACGCGCGCGAGGGCCGGCGGGCCTTCATGGCCTTGAGCCACTCGTCACGCACCCGCTCCGAGGCGACCTTCCGGTACGTGTCGAGCGTGGGCGCGATGGCCGCCTCCGTCGCCGCGTCCAGCTCCAGCTCGAGCGTGGCGACGAAGCGCGCCGCGCGGAGGACACGGAGCCCGTCCTCCGAGAAGCGCTGCTTCGGATCACCGACGGCGCGCAGGAGGCCGCGCGCGAGGTCGCCCCGCCCGTCGAAGGGGTCGATGAGCCGCCCGTCGGCGGGGTCGAGCGCGATCGCGTTCACGGTGAAGTCGCGGCGCGCGAGGTCGCGCGTGATGTCGTCGACGAACTCCACCCAGTCGGGACGCCGCCCGTCGGTGTAGGTGCCCTCCCCGCGAAGGGTCGTCACCTCGTAGTGGCGCCCGTCCTTCACGACCGTGACGGTGCCGTGCTCGATGCCGGTCGGGATCGCGCGCGGGAAGATCGCGAGCAGCTCCTTCGGACGCGCGTCGGTGGCGATGTCCCAGTCCGCCACCGGGCGCCCGAGCAGGCGGTCCCGCACGCAGCCGCCGACGATCCACGCGCGCTTGCCCTTCGAGCCCAGCCGCTCGCACAGATCGCGCACGTCCCCCGGGATGTCGGCGAGGTCGACCCGGTCGTCGGCGGCCATCCCCGTCAATTACCACGCCCGGCGCGCGAGACCTGTTGCGCGGGGCGTCCCCGGGGTATCTTTCGCATGCGAAACATCTCCCGGAGGAGGCCCGCGATGCTCGACTTCAGCGAGGAGCACAAGGTTGCCCAGAATGCCATCCGCGCCTGGTGCTCCAGTCGCCTGGGCCCCAAGGTCCCGCCGCTCGAATCGGGAGAGATCCTCCCCTACCCGGTCATGCGCGAGCTCTGCGCGACGTTCGGCATCGCCGACATGGTGCGCGCGAGCTTCGCGAAGATGAAGGCGCGCGACGGCGGCGAGGGGGAGAAGCGGTCGGGCCTCGCCGGCCCCGGCGAAGGACCGCTCATGGCCATCCTCATGATGGAGCTGTCCCGCTACTGCCCGGGCTTCGCGATGGCGTTCGGCGCCTCGCTCGGCCTCTGCGGCGGCGCGATCCTGTCGCGGGGGACGCTCGACCAGAAGCTGCGCTTCGCGCTCCCGGTCATGGTCATGGACAAGATCGGCGCCTGGGCGCTGACCGAACCGGGCGCGGGGAGCGACGCCTTCGGCTCGATGGCCACGCGGGCGCGCAAGGTCGACGGCGGCTGGCGGCTCTCCGGCTCGAAGACGTTCATCACCAACGCGTCCTATGCCGACACGTTCGTGGTGTACGCCCGCACCGGCGACCACGACGTGCGCGCGTTCATCGTCGAGCGCGGCGCGGGAGGGCTGTCGACCGGCCAGCCCTTCAAGAAGATGGGCATGCACACCTCCCCCACCGGCGAGGTCTTCCTCGACGACGTGTTCGTTCCCGGGGACCAGCTCGTCGGCGGCGAGGACCACGAGAACGCCCGCGCCGCCGCCAAGTCGTCCCTCAAGGGGGAGCGCTTCGGGATGACGCCCATGTGCCTCGGCATCGTCGACCGCTGCCTCGAGGAGAGCGTGCGCTACGCGAAGGAGCGCGTCCAGTGGGGGAAACCCATCGCGACGTTCCAGCTCGTCCAGGAGAAGATCGCGAAGATGTACACCGCCCGCAGCGTGATCCACGCCCTCCTCATGCGGCAGCTCGAGGCCGACCGCGCCGGCGCCGCCCTGAGCGTCGAGGAGGCCAGCGCGTCGAAGCTCTACTGCGCGCGGGTGACGACCGAGGTCGCGCTCGAGGCGGTGCAGCTGAAGGGCGGCGCGGGGTACATGCAGGACGGCATCGTCGAGATGCTGGCCCGCGACGCGAAGCTCCTGCAGATCGGCGGCGGGACCGACGAGATCCAGATCCTGCGCATCGCGCGCGAGGTGCTGGAGAAGGCCTCGTAAGAGGATACTCTCGACCGCGATGGGGCCGTTCGACCGGTTCGAGGGGGCGGTCGAGACCTGGCTCGACATCCCCGCGTGGGTCACCGAGGGGCTGCTCGAGACGGCCGCGCTCTTCGTCGCGTACCTCGTCGTCGCCCGCCTGGGGCGGCGCCTCGTCTCCGGCGTCGTCGGCGACGCGTCGCTCCGCTTCCAGGTCAACAAGGCGGTGGGCTACCTCGTCGCCGCCCTCGCCTTCGCCTTGACGCTCAAGATCTGGTTCCGCGGCTTCACCGGCCTCGCCACCTACTTCGGGCTCCTGTCGGCGGGGCTGGCGATCGCGCTGCAGGATCCGGTCGCCAACTTCGCGGGCTGGATCTTCCTCATCGTGCGCCGGCCCTTCAGCATCGGCGATCGCATCCAGATCGGGCAACACACGGGGGACGTCGTCGACATCCGCCCCTTCCGCTTCGTCATGATGGAGGTCGGCAACTGGGTGAAGGCCGACCAGAGCACGGGGCGCGTCATCCACGTCCCGAACGCGCTCATCTTCAAGAACCCCATCGCGAACTACGACGAGGCGTTCGGGTACGTGTGGAACGAGCTCGAGGTGACGGTCAGCATGGAGAGCGACTGGAAGGCGGCGAAGGCCGAGCTCCTGCGCATCGTCACCGACCACGCCGAGCACCTGACCGCGGACGTGGCGGAGCGGATCCGGCTCGCGGCCGACAAGCTGCACATCCGCTTCGGCAAGCTGACGCCGGTCGTGTGGACGGCGGTGGCCGAGAACGGCGTGCGGTTGACGGCGCGCTACCTCTGCAAGCCCCGCGAGCGGCGGGGGTCCGCGAGCGAGATCTGGGAGTCGGTGCTCGAGGCGTTCGAGAAGATGCCCAGGGTCGACTTCGCGTACCCGACGACCCGCGTGTTCGACCACGCCACCGAGGGCAAGGCGGGAGCGACGCCGGGGGACGGCGGGACGACGTAGGCGCGGCGGGGGAACCTGTGCCCGCGGGGGCCACCGCCCGACGTGCGCCCCGGTGCTCTCATTCTCGCTCGCCCCCCTCGCTCGCCTCCGCGCCAAGTGGGGCTGCACGCCGCTACTCCGCGCAGCTCGGCGTCACCTGGTTGCTCGAGTCGTTGCTCGTGTTGCACTCGTGGAACTTGGGGTTCGTGGGGTCGATGTAGATCTGCGCCGTGAAGGAGCCGTGCGATTGCGCCGGCGCGGCGAGCGTCACGTCCAGCGTCTGCGTCTGGCCCGGGAGCAGCGCGTACGTCGTCACGACCGACCCCACCTTCGTCGCGTCGCCCTGCATGTAGACGTCCGCCTCGACCCCGACCGGGAGACCGGCCTGGCCGATGTTGCGAATCGACACGTGCGCCACCGGAGGCGTCACGCAGTCCACCGCGAGGGCGACGACCGCGTCCGGCGCGTTGAAGATGCCCTTGTCCTGCACGTTCTGGCGGAAGTCGTTCAGCCACGGGAGCGTCCAGTTCTTCGTCTCGGGGGTCGGGATCGAGCCGTACGTGTTCGGCGCCTGGCACGCGTTGTCCGTGTCGTCGCAGATGTTCGTCACGTGGTACGTGTGCTCGGTCCACAGCGTGCGCGTGCCGACCCACGAGTCCGCGCTGTCGGCGAGCGCCACGAGGCCGCGGTACGAGCCGTTCGACACCGGCCCCGGCTTCCACAGCGCGCCGTTGATGGGCGTCGTCTCGTTCGGCACGCACTTCCAGCCGTTCGACGTCGGGTCGATGCCGTTCGACACGACCAGCATCTCCGCATGCCCGTCGCCGTCGATGTCGGCCAGCATCGACGCCTCGGTCCCGGTGAACGACGTGTGCGGGTACGCGAGCCGCACGTTCCCGGTCGGCCCGTCGAAGACCCACAGCCAGCACTCGTCGGCGTAGACCACCTCGGCGGTGCCGTCGCCCTCGAAGTCGAACACCGTCGAGCCGGTGACCGACGAGCTGTAGTCGTGGTTCGCGGTCTTCCACAGGACGTCGATCGTCTTGTTCGTGTAGTCGGGCTTGAGCACCGAGTAGAACGTCGCGCCCGCCACGCCGATTTCCGGGAAGCCGTCGCCGTCGAAGTCCGCCACCGTCGGCGGGCCGCCGTGGTTCGAGTAGCCGGACGTCGCCGGGAGCGTCACCGGCCCGAGCTCGATCGCGCCCGTCGCGCCCTCGAGGATCCACAGCGCACCGGTCGTCGTGTTCCCGGTCGGATAGCCGACGAGGGCCACGTCGGGCTTGCCGTCGTTGTTGAAGTCCGCCACCGCCGGGAAGCCGTTGGGGAGCGTCGGCTGGTTCCAGAGGACGGTGCCGTCGCTGTTGTATGCGGTGTTCCCGGCCACGAGCTCGAGGTGCCCGTTCGGGGCGAGGTCGAGGTCGGAGATCGCGCTCGTCTCCTCGGCCTCCCCGCCGCCCGTCCCGTCCCCGCCCACGAAGACGCGCGTGATGGCGCCGTTCGTCGTCGTCCACACCGTGTCGCCGAACGCGATCTCCGTGTACCCGTCGAGGTCCATGTCGGCGAGCGCGCGCCCGCCGCCCCACCCGGTCCCCTGCCCGGCCCCGAGCGCCGTGATGTGCGGGTACGGCTTGTCGCTCGTGCGCTTCACGTTGCCGAGGTGATCGATGAGGACGACGTATCCCTCGCCGGTCATCGTGACGATGTCCATCACCCCGTCTTTGTCGACGTCCCCGAGGGCCGGCGCCGAGCCGATGAAGCCCACCGACGACGCGCTCGCCTTCGTCAGCGTCCAGAGCTCCTGCCCGTTCGAGCCGTTGAGCATCCGGAGGATGCCCGTCTCGCAGGTGCTCACCGTCTCGGTGCCACACCCGCAGCACGTCGCGTCGACGTTGCCCGAGATGAACACGATGACGGGCGAGTCGAGGCTGTCGATCTTGCCGTCGCAGTTCGTGTCGTACATGCGGCCGACGGTCGGCGTGGACCAGACGTCGGTGTCGTCCGGGTTCGTCTGCGCGGTGGGGCCCCAGGCCCACTTCACGACCGGGTTGAGCATGCCGCCCGCGGGCGGGTGGTACTCGCACTGCTCGAGGCAGAAGCCGCCGTCGGGCGCGGCCCCCGCGTCCCCCGGGCACGAAGGCGGGATGTCCAGGCACCGACCGGTCGACGCGAGCGACGTGCAGCCGGCGCCCGAGTCGCCCGCGCCGGCATCGCCGGGAGGTGCGGTGACTCCGCCGTCGCCCGTTCCTGCGTCGTTGCCCGTGCCGAGCGCCGGCTCGCAGTACTGGCCCTGGCCGCACTGATCGCTGGTCTGGCACTCCGCCCCGGGCATCACGCACTGGTCGAAGAGACACACGGTGGACCCGGTGCAGCACGCCCCCGCGCAGACGTGCGCGGCGTCCGCGCAGCACACCCCGCCGACGCACGGTACCCCGCTGCACTGGGCCGACGTCGTGCAGCTCGCCGCGTCGCCACCCCCGAACGAGGCGCTGTCCTTCAACGTGACGTCGCCGATGCCCGCCGCATCGGTCGTTCCCCCGTCGACGAACGTGCTCGCGCTCTTGCTCGACCCGCAGCCCGCATAGAGCGCCAGCGCCACCGAACCGACGAGGACGATCCCGCCGGTCGTCCTCCGAGCCCCCGTCCCCTTTGCATGCCTCATCGGAGCGCCCCCATCGCAACAATTGAACCACGCTGGAAGTGGTCCGGGTATCGTCCTTTCTGCGACCATTCGCGGAGATGCGCGGAGGCCAGGTGGATCACGGGCGATCCAACGAACCGAAAAACGTTCCTCAGCGCGCTACTCTGCGGGGTCCGGATGTCGAGGCCTGACGGAGCCGTCCACCGCAGCCACCGCGCCGGGTGGCTCCGCGCCGCCGTGCTGGGGTCCGACGACGCCATCGTCTCGACCTCGAGCCTCATGATCGGCGTCGCCGCCTCCTCCGCCTCGAAGGTGGCCATCCTCATCGCGGGAGTGGCGGGCCTCGCCGCCGGGGCCATGTCGATGGCGGTCGGCGAGTACGTCTCGGTGAGCTCGCAGCGGGACGCCGAGCAGGCCGACCTCGCCCTCGAGAAGCAGGAGCTCGCGGGCGAGCCGCTGGCCGAGCTCGAAGAGCTGGCGTTGATCTACGTCCATCGCGGGCTCGATCGCGACCTCGCGCGGAAGGTCGCCGAGCAGCTCACCGCGCACGACCGGCTCGCCGCGCACGCGCGCGACGAGCTCGGCATCGATCCGGCGTCGCTGTCGCGCCCGATGCAGGCCGCGTGGATCTCCG
>JBEKGQ010000248.1:0-9131 GCA_050012715.1 Polyangiaceae bacterium | reverse complement strand
GAGCTGAACGAGTTGAACGACGCGAGCTCGATGACCGCCTTCGTCTCCCCCTCGAAGAGGACCGGGAGGACGACCACGCTCCGCGGCGGCGCCTCGCCCATGCCGGTCGCGATGTAGATGAAGTTCTCGGGCACGTTGCCGAGGACGATTCGCTTCTTCTCGAAGGCGCACTGGCCGATGAGCGTCTCGCGGAACTTGTACGAGTTCGCCAGGCTCTTGCGCCCGCCGAAGCCGTAGCTGGCGATGAGGCGGAGGGTGGCCTCGCCCTCGGGGTCGGTCTCCATCATGTAGAAGGCGCCGTGGTGCCCGTTCACGAGCGGGGTCAGCTCGCTCATGATGAGCTGCGCGACGGAGACGATGCTCCGCTGCCCCTGCATCATGCTCGAGAACCGGGCCAGGTTCGTCTTCAGCCAGTCCTGCTCCTGGTTCTTGTGGGTCGTGTCCTTCAGGTTGCCGATCATCTGGTTGATGTTGTCTTTGAGCGCGGCGACCTCGCCCTGGGCTTCGACGGTGATCGAGCGCGTCAGGTCGCCCTTGGCGACCGCGGTGGAGACCTCGGCGATCGCGCGCACCTGCGAGGTGAGGTTGCCGGCGAGCTGGTTGACGTTGTCGGTCAGGTCGCGCCACGTACCCCGGGCGCCGGGCACGTTGGCCTGACCCCCCAGCTTGCCCTCGAAGCCGACCTCGCGCGCGACCGACGTCACCTGGTCGGCGAACGTGCGAAGCGTGTCGGTCATGTTGTTGATCGTCTCGGCGAGCGCCGCTACCTCGCCCTTCGCCTCGAGCAGGAACTTCTGGTTGAGATCGCCGTTGGCGACCGCGGTGACGACCTTGACGATGCCGCGCACCTGCTTCGTCAGGTTCGATGCCATGACGTTGACGTTGTCGGTGAGGTCCTTCCAGACGCCGGACGCGCCGGGGACGTTGGCCTGACCCCCGAGCTGGCCCTCGATGCCGACCTCGCGCGCGACCGTGGTCACCTGATCGGCGAACGTCCGGAGCGTGTCGGTCATGTTGTTGATCGTCTCGGCGAGCGCGGCGACCTCGCCGCGGGCCTCGAGGACGAACTTCTGGCTGAGGTCGCCGTTGGCGACCGCGGTGACGACCTTGACGATGCCTCGCACCTGCTTCGTCAGGTTCGACGCCATGACGTTGACGTTGTCGGTCAGGTCCTTCCACGTGCCCGAGACGCCCTTCACCTCGGCCTGGCCGCCGAGCTTGCCCTCGGTGCCGACCTCCTTCGCGACGCGCGTCACCTCCGCGGCGAAGGAGTTGAGCTGGTCGACCATCTTGTTGATGACGTCCTTGATCTGGAGGATCTCGCCCTTCACGTCGACGGTGATCTTCTGCGTCAGGTCGCCGCTCGCGATGGCGGTCGCGACCTTGGAGACGTCGCGGAGCTGCACGGTGAGGTTGGCGGCGAGGCCGTTCACGTTGTCGGTGAGGTCCTTCCACGTGCCGTAGACGCCCTTCACGTCCGCCTGGCCGCCGAGCTTGCCCTCGGTGCCCACTTCCTTCGCGACGCGGGTGACCTCGGCCGCGAAGGAGTTGAGCGTGTCGACCATCGTGTTGATGGTGTTCTTGAGCTCGAGGATCTCCCCCTTCGCGTCGACGGTGATCTTCTGCAAGAGGTCACCGCGCGCGACCGCGGTCGTGACCTTCGCGATGTTGCGCACCTGGGTCGTGAGGTTGGCGGCGAGGACGTTGACGTTGTCGGTGAGGTCCTTCCACGTGCCGGAGACGCCGCGCACCTCGGCCTGACCGCCGAGCTTGCCCTCGGTGCCGACCTCCTTCGCGACGCGCGTGACCTCGCCCGCAAACGAGTTCAGCTGGTCGACCATCTTGTTGATGACGTCCTTGATCTGGAGGATCTCGCCCTTCACGTCGACGGTGATCTTCCGCGTGAGGTCCCCGCCGGCGATGGCGGTGGCGACCTTCGAGACGTCGCGGAGCTGCACCGTGAGGTTCGACGCCATCGCGTTGACGTTTTCGGTGAGATCCTTCCACGTGCCGGAGACGCCCTTCACGTTCGCCTGGCCGCCGAGCTTGCCCTCGGTGCCCACCTCCTTCGCTACGCGCGTGACCTCGGCCGCGAACGAGTTGAGCTGATCGACCATCTTGTTGATGGTGTTCTTGAGCTCGAGGATCTCGCCCTTCACGTCGACGGTGATCTTCTGGGTCAGGTCGCCGCTGGCGATGGCGGTCGTGACGTTGGCGATGTTGCGCACCTGGGTCGTCAGGTTCGCGGCGAGGACGTTGACGTTGTCGGTCAGGTCCTTCCAGGTGCCGGAGACGCCCTTGACGTCGGCCTGGCCGCCGAGCTTGCCCTCCGTGCCGACCTCCTTCGCGACGCGGGTGACCTCGGCCGCGAACGACCGGAGGGTGTCGACCATCGTGTTGATGGTGTTCTTCAGCTCGTAGATCTCGCCGCGGGCGTCGACGGTGATCTTCTGCGACAGGTCGCCGTTGGCGACCGCGGTCGTGACCTTGGCGATGCTGCGCACCTGGGCGGTCAGGTTGCCGGCGAGCACGTTGACGTTGTCGGTGAGGTCCTTCCAGGTGCCGGACACGCCCTTGACGTCGGCCTGGCCACCGAGCTTGCCCTCGGTGCCCACCTCCTTGGCGACCCGCGTGACCTCCGCCGCGAAGGACGAGAGCTGGTCGACCATGACGTTGATCGTGTTCTTGAGCTCGAGGATCTCGCCCTTGGCGTCGACGGTGATCTTCTGCGACAGGTCGCCCTTGGCGACCGCGGTCGTCACCTTCGCGATGTTGCGCACCTGCGCCGTGAGGTTGGCGGCCAGGCCGTTGACGTTGTCGGTAAGGTCCTTCCAGGTGCCGGAGACGCCCTTGACGTCGGCCTGGCCGCCGAGCTTGCCCTCGTTACCGACCTCCTTCGCGACGCGCGTGACCTCGGCCGCGAACGAGTTGAGCTGATCGACCATCTCGTTGACCGTGGTGCCGATGCGGAGAAACTCTCCGCGAACGGGTCGTCCCTCGATCTCGAGCACCATCTTCTGTGACAGATCGCCACGGGCGACCGCGGTGATGACGCGCGCGACCTCGTTCGTCGGCGCCACCAGATCGGCGATGAGCTGGTTGACCGACGACATGCCGCTGGCCCACGAGCCCTTGGCCGGCCCGACGGAGGCGCGCTCGTGCATCTTGCCCTCCTGGCCGACCACCTTTCCGACGCGGACGAGCTCGCCGGTCATGTGCTCGTTCATGCCGATGATGTCGTTCAGCAGCTCGCCGGCGCGGCTGAGGACGCCGTCCTTCTGGTGGGGGACGCGCACGCCGAAGTCGCCTTGCTTGACGGACTTCAGTACCTCGACCAGCTGTTCGACTTCGGCCCGGCTGGCGGGCGAGAGGCGGTCCCACTCGGTGAGGGGAGCGGCCGTGCGCCGCGTCGGCTCGAGCGCCACGTCGCCGGGTTTCGCCGCGGGCTCCGCGTGCCCGTTCTTCTTCGGCCGCCCGTTCGGCGCCCGCTTCTCCCCGCTCGTGGCGCCGTTCTGCTTGCTGCTCTGCATGGCTCGTTTCTCCGTGTGCCCGCGAATCAAGTCTCTTCTTTGCTGCGTATCTCGGTAACCCAGGTCTCGAGCGCTTCGAGGGCCTCGCGAATGAGCCCCTCGTCCTTCGCGCCGGCGGCGGTCTCGAGGCGCTCGCCGATGGCGCTGATGTCGGGAAAGCCGTAGCTGATGCCATTGCCTCGCATGTTGTGACCGAGCCGGGCGACGGTCTCGAAGTCTCCATGCTCGAGCGCGAGGCGAATCGTCACGACGTCCCGTTCGCGATGGCCGACGAACCTCGGCAGGAGCGCGGCGGCGATGCGCGAGCGCGCGGCCTGCGGAGAGGCCGGCTTGGTGTCGAACGTCATGATGACCTCTTCGCTTCCGGCGCGTCCGGGTCGGCCGGCTTCTCCGCCCAGTCCTTGCGGTACAGCGTGCGGCGATCGACGCCGAGGATCTGCGCCGCCAGCGTCTTGTTACCGCCGGTCGCCGCCATCACGCGGCGGATGTAGCGATGCTCCACCTCTTTCAAGGGGACGAGGTCGTCCGCGGCCTCCGCGAGCGGAGCGGGAACCGTCGCCCGCCCCGCGCGGACCTGATCGGGGAGGTCGTCGACGGTGAGTCTCGTCGAGCGGGTGAGCGCCACCGCACGCTCGATGACGTTGGCGAGCTCGCGGACGTTTCCCGGCCACGCATGGGTCGTCAGTCTTGCCGCGCACGAGGCGGTGAGCCCCACGACGTTTCGCCCCATGGCCCGCGCGTACTGCTCGACGAAGTGCTGAGCCAGGAGGAGGACGTCGCGACCGCGCTCGCGCAGCGGCGGCACCACGATCTGGATCACGTCGAGCCGGTAGTAGAGGTCCGCTCGAAAGCGCCGCTGCTCGACGGCGCCTGCCAGATCCATGTTCGTCGCGGTGATGAGCCGGACGTCGACCTCCACCTCTCTATCCGCGCCGACCGGGCGGATCGTCCTCTCCTGGAGCGCCCGGAGCAGCTTCGGCTGCAGCGAGATGTGGAGCTCGGCGATCTCGTCGAGGAAGATCGTGCCTCCGCGGGCTCGCTCGAAGAGGCCAGGTCGGTCAGTGCGGGCATCGGTGAACGCGCCCTTCACGTGACCGAAGAGCTCCGCCTCGAGCATCATCTCCGGGATGGCGGCGCAGTTGAGGGCGACGAATGCCCGTCCGCGGCGCGGGCTCCTCTCGTGCAAGGCCCTGGCGACGAGCTCCTTGCCGGTGCCGCTCTCGCCACGGATGAGCACCGCCGCCTCGACCGCCGCGACGCGACCGACGAGCTGCACGAGCTCGCACATCGGGGGGCTCGTTCCGATGATCCCTTCGAAGGGCTCGGGGGCGATCGCGCCCACCTCGCCGAGCGCGCTGACCTCCCCGGCGAGCCGGCCGTGCAGCACCGCCCGCTCGATGGCGCCCACCAGGGCGTCGATGTCGGGCGGCTTCGTGAGAAAATCGAAGGCGCGCACGCGCAACGCGGCGACGGCGGCCTCCAGCGTACCGTGCGCGGTGAGCAGCACGACGGGCAGATCGGGATGGGCGGCGACGATGTGCTCGCAGAGCTCGACGCCGTTCAGCCCCTGCATGCGGAGATCCGTGACGACGACGTCGACCGGATGGGCGCGCAAGGACGCGAGGACCCTCTCCGAATCGCTCTCCAGCGTCGTGTCGAAGCCGCGCGCCTCCAGCTCCGCGCCCAGCAGCTCGCACATGCTCCGGTCGTCATCGACGACGAGCACCCGCGTTCGTGGGCGCCCCGCGGCTCCTCGTTGGGTCCCCATCGTCACCAAGGATGGATCGACTCGCGAGGGGAGAGCGAATGGAAAGATCGATTTCCGTACGAGGTTCGAGCGCGTGGGGATGAGGCCGTGACATTTCGCCACAGTGATCGGCCAGCGACCGACACCTGGCCTGAGGGATGCACAATCGCGACGTCATGCAGACGACAGCCGACGCCATCCAGACGCCGACGACGGTTCTCGTCGCCGACGATGACGACGACATGCGCGACCTCGTCGCGGGCACCCTCCGGGCGGACGGCTATGCGGTGCTCGAGGCGCGCGACGGCGCCGACTTGCTCACGCAGCTCGAGACGGCGATGGGTGACCCAGCGGCCCGTCCCGATCTCGTCGTGACCGACATCATGATGCCCAAGCTTTCGGGGTTGGGGGTGCTCGACGCGCTCCGTCGGGCGCAGCTCCACTTCCCGGTCATCCTGATGACCGTCCTGAAGGACGACTCGGTGTACATCGTGGCTCGCCGGCTCGGAGCGGTGGGCGTGCTGCGCAAGCCGTTCGACATCGACGATCTCCGCACCGCGGTCGTCAATGCGTGCCTGGCGTACGCGCGCCGGCAGCCGGGGTCGGAGCACTGAGCAGCTCCGGCCTCCGGAGGGGCGACCCGTCCACCGCTGCGACGCGCGGCCGGGTCGCCCCGTTGAGTCCCGTCGTGCCATCAGTGCTTGGGCTGCACGACGATCTCGACGCGCCGGTTCTGCGCGCGGCCTTCGATCGACGTGTTGTCCGCCACGGGATCGTCCGGCCCCTTGCCCTGGGCGGTGACCAGGTCCGCGGGGACGCCCTTGCTCACCAGGTAGTCGCGCACCGACTGGGCCCGGTTCTGCGAGAGCCCCATGTTCATGTCGTGCGTGCCGACGTTGTCGGTGAACCCGTAGACGACGATCGGTTGCTCCTTCTGCTTGAGCGTGTCGGCGATGACGTCGAGCTTGGCCATCGCGGCCGGCTTGAGGTCGAACTTGGCCGTCTTGAAGAGGACCTCGCTCGGCAGCGTGATGACCATGCCGCGATCGTCGTCCTTCACGCTGGCGATCTTGGCGATGGTCTCGCGCGCTTCACGCAGCTTGGCTTCGAGCGCCTGCAGCTGTTGCTGCTGCGACTCGGCGGTCGCGCGCTGCTGATCGAGCTGCATCTGCGTTGCCCCCAGCGCCTGTTGCGTCTGGGAAAGCCGCCCCTGCGCCGACTGCAGCTCGCGCGTCTTCCACGCCTCGAGCTGCGAGCTCGCCTGCTGCATGTCCTGCTCGGACTTCATCGTCGCCGCCACCGACGTCGCCAGGAGCGCCCTGCGATCGGCGACGATGGCGAGATCGACCGTCGTGGCTTCGTCCGGCCGCTGCTCGAAGGCGCGCTCTGCCCTCTGCAGCGCGACGTCCGCCTCGTGAACGTCGGTCGGATCGAGACGGCCCGCCATGCCGTCTCTCGCCTGATAGAAGTCGGCGCGTGCGTCGACGAGGGCCTTGGGCGGGATCCTCTCCCCTCCGCAAGCCGCGGCTGCGACGAGGGTCACCGGGATGGCCAGGAGTGCGATGCGATTCCAGCTCATGATTCGATCTCCTTGTTCTCTCGCAGGGGGGTCAGTGCGTGGACGCCTTGGCAAGCTCGGCTTGCGCTTGACGCGCCTGCGCGTCGGCCTCCGCTTGCTTGGCGAGACTCAACGCGAGCTGCGCCTCGATTCGTGCGACCTCGGTGAGGCTAAGCGCGCGACGGTTGTCGTCGCCGATGAGCGCCTTGGACTTCTGTAGATCCTCCACGGCGAGCTGGAGATGAAGCCGGGCATCGGGCACGGTGGGCGCTCCACCGGCCTGAGCGCGCCCGACGTCAGCCTGCGCGGCCGCCCACTCGTCGTTCGGCGGGGGAACGCTCGAACCGCACGCCACGACGAGGGCGGCGGACGAGGCGGCGATGGTGAATGCGAACTTCGTGATCATGGGCGATGCCTCCTACAGAAGAGCATCAGCAACCGGCGTGCCCGTCGCGCGCAGCGCCCGGGTTTCGCACGTGGTTGCGTGCGCCTCCCATCGGCTTTCCCCGCCCGGCCGGGAAAGGATGAGCGTGGCGGCCTTGTCTACACTGCGGCGCGGCGCCACGTCCGCTCGATCGCCTCGATCCGCGTCCGCGCGGCTCTTGCGCCGGCGAAGCGCGCCGATCCGTCGACGTGGCACACGTGGTGCGTGTCTGCTCGCGAGGAGGCGGGCTCATGATCATCGAAAGGACGTCGTTCTTTGCGGCACTTGCGAGTCTCGTCGCGGGCGGTGCGGGCGGATACTATGCGGGAGAGCACGGCCTGCTGCGGGGCGCGCCCGGGGAGGGCGTCACGGAGCGGCAGCCCTCCGTGCCCGTCGCGCCCGCGCCGTCCACCCCGGCGGTCCCCGTGGTCGAGTCGGCCACGGCGCCGGCGCCGCGGGCGCCCGTTTGCGACGACTCGCTCGGCAGTCCGGCCGCCTGCCCGGCGCCGGGTTATCCCGCGGAAGAGGGGGAGGGATGCGGCGCGGTACCGACCAAGCGGTGCGAGGACTTCAAGCGCACCATGAAGCCGCGTGTCGCGGAGCGCGCGGTCGACTGCCTGAACGCGCTCAACCCCGCCCAGCGGTGCGATTCGCGACGGCTCGACCTCTGCGGACACGAGGCGCTCATGAACGCGTGCGAGCCTGAGGCAGCCACGAGCGCCTCCGCACAGCCCGACGCGTTGACCGAGCGCTGCGAGGCCATCGCCCGAGGTTGCGGTGCGGGCGCGCTGAGCCCGTCGCTCCGGGAGTGCCGCGCCACGATGGCGGGTCTCACGGAGCTCGGGCGTGATGCAATGGCGTCGTGCATGAAGGCGCACTGCGCCGACAAGGGACTCGTCGGTTGCGAGGCCGTGACCGAACCGAGATGAGGTGCCTCCGTGGCGCCGGCAAACAGGAACGCGCGAGTGGAGGCCAAGATGGGGCTCTATGTTCGAGTGGCGGCACACACCGATGCGGGGCGGATCCGCAAAGGCAACGAGGACGCGTTCGTCGTGGCGGACCTGACCCGGGGCGAGCGCTCGTCGAGCGCGCGATGGACCGGACGCGTCGAGGTGGGACGTAGGGGTGCCCTCGTCGCCGTCGCGGACGGAGTCGGCGGCGCACAGGCCGGCGAGCTCGCGAGCGCGCTCGTCGTGGCGTCGTTGGCCTCGGCGCTCGAGCGGGATGACGCGCCGCCCAACAGCGAGGCCAAGCTCGGCGATGCGGTGAAGAACGCCCACGAGACCGTGTTCGGCGAAGCCTGCGCGCGTGGCATCAAGATGGGCGCAACGCTCACCGCGCTCTACGTGCGCGGCACGGCGGCGTACCTCGCCGAGGTCGGCGACTCGCGGGCGTACCTCCTCCGCGCCGGCCAGATGACGCAGCTCACGAAGGACCAGAGCTATGTCCAGATGCTCGTCGACGCGGGAGCGGTCAAGCCGGAGGATGCGCCCTCGATGGCCTTCCGGAACGTCATCCTGCAGGCCATGGGACACCAGCCCCGTCTCTCGGTGGCGCTCGGGAGGCTCGAGCTGCGCCGTCGTGACTGTATCCTTCTCTGCTCCGATGGTCTGTCCAACGAGGTGTCCGACACGGACATGCGCGCGCTCGTGCTCGGCTCTCCCGACCTGGTGCACGCCTGCGATCGCCTGATCCAGGTCGCCAACGAACGAGGGGGCCACGACAACATCACCGCCGTTCTCGTCGGCGTCGGTGGAGATCTACCGGCGCCGGTGGCTCGAGAGCCGGTCGAAGAGACGTACCGGGTCCTCGAGAGCTTCGACGCCTGACTCAGAACGTGCCCAGGGCGGCCATGCCGTAGCCTCCCGCGCC
>JBEKGQ010000247.1:0-9142 GCA_050012715.1 Polyangiaceae bacterium | reverse complement strand
CGCTCGCCTGGAGGACGAAGGCGATGCCCTCGCTCCCGCTCGCGCCGGGGACCATCTGGACCTGGAACGACGTGTGGAACGACGTGGATGCGCTCCACGGCACGGCGGTCCCGTAGAACGCGGTCCCCGCCTGGTCGCGCGCGGCGGTCGTCAGCTGCAGGAGCGAGCCGCTCTGGGCGGCGGACCCGTTGAGGACGAGGGCGCTCGCGCTCGAGAAGTCGCACTGACTGAACGTCGTGGCGCGGGCGTCGCCCGCCGCGGTGGCGACGGCGGAGACCGCGAGGACCGCTCCGGCGCGGGCCGCGGCCCTGAGCAACATTCGAGGCATGGATGGCTCCTTCGTTTCGACGCCCCCACCTCGGTGAGAGCTCGAAGAGAGAGAGGCACCGACCCGGGCGTCGTCCCACGAGTGGATGACAATTTTCGCGGGGCGAACCCGTTGCCGCACCGCGGACCTGGAAGCATGCTGGGCCAATGGCGACGACGAGAGGGGCCTGCCCGCCGGAGACGGTGCTGGCCGCCTTCGTCGCCGGTGCCCTCGCTCACGACGAGGTCTCGCCCGTCGAGGCGCATCTCTCCTCGTGCCATGACTGCCGGCGGATCCTCGCGGTCGTCGAGAAGACGGGAGCGCCCTCCGCGCCACCAACGCTCGAAGCGGGCGCCGCGCGGGAAGGGACCGCCGTGGGACGCTACGTGCTCCGCGCGCTCGTCGGCGTCGGCGGGATGGGCCAGGTGTTCGAGGCCTACGATCCGGAGCTGGCGCGCAAGGTCGCGATCAAGGTCCTGAACGCGAGCGGTACCGACGAGCAGATGGGTCTCCTCGCCGAGCGCATGCGGCACGAGGGGCAGGCGATGGCGAAGCTCTCCCATCCCAACGTCGTCGCGGTGCACGACGTCGGCACCGTCGACGGCCGCGTCTTCGTCGCGATGGAGTACGTGGAGGGCGCCACCCTGCGTGCCTGGTTGAGGACGGAGCGGTCGTGGGAGGAGGCGCTGGATGTCCTTTCGCACGCGGGGCGCGGGCTCGCGGCGGCGCACGCGGCGGGCCTCGTGCACCGGGATTTCAAGCCCGACAACGTCCTCGTCGGGGACGACGGTCGTGTCCGGGTGACCGACTTCGGGCTCGCCCACGCGCCGGACGCGCAGCGCACCGGCGCGATCGCAGGGACGCCGCCGTACATGGCGCCCGAAGCCCTCGCCGGCGGTCCGATCGACGCGCGCTCCGACGTCTTCGGCTTCTGCGTGACGCTTCACGAGGCGCTCTACGGGGTGCGTCCATTCGGGGGTCGGACGGTCGACGAGCTCCGGGACGCCATCGCCGGAGCGAAGCTCCGCGAGGTACCGGCTGGCGGTGTACCGGAGGCGATCCGCCGGGCCGTGCTGAAGGGGCTCCGGGCCGATCCGGCCGAGCGGTACGCGAAGCTCGAAGACCTGCTCGACGTCCTGCGTCGACCGTCGGCCGTGCCCGCGGCGCGGGGCCGGTCGACCCGGGACCGCTCGCCGTTCGAAGCGGTCTGGGAAGCGGCGAACGCCGCCACCACCCTCGAGTCGTTCCGGCGATCGCTCATCGAGCTGGTGCAGGGCCTCCTCGACTTCGACACCGCCGTCGTCATCCCGTCGGCGCCGTGGATCGGTGACGACAGCGGCCTCGGGGCGACCAACGTCGGGATCGAGGCTGGCCTCTTCGACCGCTACTTGCGTCACCGGTCGCGCTACTACCTGTCGCTCTATCCACTCATGACCGCCATGCTCCAGAACGGCGGGCTCGCGGTGGACACCGAGGTCTTGCGCGAACGCGAGCCGCTCGACGTGTACCGCGAGGTGCTGTCCCCGGCGGGGGTCGCGTCGCTGGTGGCCTCCACCTTGACGTTTCAGGGCCGCGCGAGCGGCGTTCTCATCATCAACCGGCACCACGCCGGGGCGCCCTTCGAGCCGGGGGAGCTCGAGCCCCTCCGCGCGCTTCTGGGCCCGATGGCCATCGCGGACACCGCCGTCGCCGCGCGCGTGCGACCGGTCGAGCCGCTGTCCACGTTGCCCGCGGCAGACCTCACCCCCCGCGAGAACGAGGTCGCGCGGCTCCTCCTCGCCGGCCTGCAGAACAAGGAGATCGCCGCGGCGCTCGGCACGTCGATGGAGACGGTGCGAAAGCAATCGATCCGAGTCTACGAGAAGCTCGGCGTCTCGGGGCGCCACGGGCTCCTGCGGCAGTTCTCCGCCGCGCCCGGGCTGCAACGCTCGGCGCGGTGACGGCGCTCCGCTCGGGCAGACCACCGCTCGCGACGTGCGGTGCGCCGCACCGCACTGCGGCCCGGCGGGCCGCACCCTCGCACGATTCTGCCCGAGCTCGTCGCGTGCTCCGCTCTGGCATGCGCGTTGCGGAGCGGTACGCATGCATCACCGAGCCTCGAGGACGATCGCCGTTGCACTGATCGCCCTGGCGACCGCCGCGCCGCTCGCCTGCAGTGGTGGCGCGAGCAGCGGCCAGGTCGCAAGCGCGAACGACGGATCGGTCGAGGGCGCGTCAGGCGGAAGCAACAGCGGGAGCTCGGGCGCCGGCTCGGGCTCGGGCTCGAGCTCGAGCTCGGGCTCGGGTGGATCCTCCGGCTCCAGCACTTCGGGTTCCAGCTCGGGCACGTCGTCGAGCTCCGGAGCTTCGGTCCCGGACGGAGGCACGATCACCCTGGGCGATGGAGGGGCCGCCTGCACCGGCGACGAGGACGTCGCGGGGGGCTTTCCCGACGGCTTCTGGGACAGCAGCAACGTCCCCGCCGCGACGGGCCCGATGGTGATCAAGTTCCTCAATCGCACGAACGGGAAGTACTCGGACAGCGAGCTTTTCTGGACGTTCAACGGCGACAACATGAACACGACGCCGGCCTCGTTCGCCGACGCGCCGACGTTCCAGTTCCCCGCCGGGTCCTACAACGGGCGAATGTACTTCTTCATCTGCCCGACCGGCGCCACCGACAAGTGCGGGAGCGAGGGCGCGACGGACTATTACGACTTCTGGGAGTACGCGGTCGGCACGAACACGACCGGGCCGATGTGGTGGATCAACTACGACACGACCCGCGTCGACGCCTTCGCCATCAAGATCGCCCTCGACCTCCACCTCGCCACGGGCCCGGACGACTACATCGGCGAGAACTGCCCGACCTTCGCCGAGGACCGCACCGCCACGTTCGCGTCGTACGTGGCCTCGGTCCCGGGCCCGTTCCAGGCGTCCGGGCTGCCTCCCAACGCGCCGTACCGCATCCCGGAGCCGGGCGCGGGGGCCGGGTTCAACGCGGGAGGGGCGAACGCGGACTACTACAACAGCTTCGAGCAGGAGATCTGGACCAACAACGGCATCACCATCGCGATGCCCGGTCCCAACGGCAGCGGCCTCGGCGCCTACCCGGATCTCTCCGCCGCGATCATGCGCCACGTCGGGTCCGCGGCCGGAACGTGGACCGCCGCCGGCAAGCTCGTGAACGGGAGCTTCTGGTCGACCGCGCCCGAGTCGTCCTTCTACGCGGCCGCACCGGCCGACTACTACGCGCAGTGGATCCACTCCCGCGCCATCCACCAGAAGCAGTACGCCTTCCCCTACGACGACGTCGGCGGGAACTCGTCGGACGTCGGGGCGCAGGGCATGGTGTACATGCTCGCGGCGGTCGGTTGGTGAGCGCCCCAGCTCACTGCGGCGTCGGCATCGCGCAGAAGCCGTCGATGCACTGGATGCCCGTGCTCGATCCGCAGCAGTCGCTGTTCTGGGTGCACTTGTTCGTCAGCGACACGCAGCCCGCGGGCGGGGCCCCGCAGATGAGGCCGGCCTCGGTCGGCCCGCAGTAGCCGCTGCAGCACTGGTCGCCGGTCAGGCACGACGTCCCGTTTTGTTCGCACGGATCGACGACCCAGTAGCCGCGCGAGTTGCCCGCCATGAGCTCCTGCGCCGGCAGGTAGAACGCGGGGTGGCTCGGATCGGTGCCCGGCGTCGCGTTCAGGTCGATGGCCGCGACCCAGAGCTTCTTCGTATTCGGGGCGCTCGCCGGGTTGTAGTTGCGGGGATCGCTCAGCCACGGATCCTGCGTCGCCACGTTGCCGTAGAGCCGTCGGCTGGTGAAGACGACCCACGCGTAGCCGCCGGAGACGACGGGGTTGACCGTGGGCTCGTACTGCAGGTTCCAGTCGGTGGCGTGGTTGGTGCCGAACGTCGTCGGCAGGTACGCCTCGCCGTTCACGTTCTTGAGCTCCGCGGCGGTGTGGGTCTTCAGGTCCACCCACCAGAGCTGGCCCATCGAGCCGCTCCACGTCGCGCCGTAGGGGCTGCCGGACAGCTCGCGCTCGTAGATGACCGCGTCGTTGGTCGGCAGGAACGCCGGGAACACGTCCACGTCGCCGCCGGTCGGCGTGTCGAGGTTCTGCTTGTTCGAGAACGTCGTGGTCGCGGGGGCGTAGTCGATCGACGCGAGGGACACCATGTCGCCGCCGTAGTCGCCGAACGCGAGGTGCGTGCCGTCGGGCGAGAAGACCGGCGTCGAGGCGGCGAGGCCGGCGGGCAACCCGGTGGTCGGGACGGCGTTCCCGGAGGGGATGGAGTAGAGGGCGCTCGTCGACGCCGGGGTGGTGCCCGGGAGAGGACCGCAGTTGTTGAAGAGCAACGTCCCGTCGGGCGAGACGGCCGGGAACGCGAAGAGGCCGTTGGCCGGGCCCATCACCGTCTCGGTGATGGGCGGCGCCAGCGCGTAGGTGCTCGACTGCGCGTAGTTGTCCCCGTGCTGCGTGACGAGCTGCGCCCCCTGCGCGGCCACCGAGTGGCACACCCGGCAGCCCGAGTCGTCGCCGGGAGGGGAGTTCTGGCCGGCGACGAGGACGGGGCTCGTCGCCCCGCGCTTGATGCCGAGCGTCGCTCCGCCGAAGCAGATCGTCGCGCCGCCGTTCCAGCTCGCGGCGGCGCAGTAGTTGGTGACGAGCGCCGTGCCGTACGAGTTGTAGTACACGGTCCCCGTGAGCGTGCCCTGCGCGATGGTCCACGTCTCGGTGAGCGGCCCGTACGCCTTTCCGCCGGACGAGAAGACGAGCGTCACCGTCACCGGCCCGCCTTGGTTCGAGTAGCTCAGCGCGTCCCACGCGGGCTGCAAGATGGGATGGTTGTTGAACGGCGTCCCGTTCGCCGCGAAGTAGCCCTGGTAGTCGAAGCCCGCCTCCGAGAGATGGATGTAGATGGCGTCGTAGTTGCCCACCGCCCCCGGGCCCCACTGGAGCAGCGGCGCCAGCAAGCCCTGGGGCCACACCGTCTTGTCGTAGGGGTAGAGCCACGTCAGGCCCGTGTCCGCGGTCGGCGTCCCGTTGAGCACCGCCTGCCCGCTCGCGCCCACCTGACCACCGGGGCCGTTGCCGCCGACCCCTCCGTTGCCGCCCGTCCCTCCGCCCGCGTCGTATCCGGCGGGCGCGCCGTTCTGCTGCATCGTCACCGTGACCGTGATGGCCGTCGACACCGACTGCCCGCCGAACGTCGCCTGCACGTGCGCGACGCCGCCGATGACGCCGGAGGGCGTGAGCAGGCCGCTCGACGCGCCGATCGTCGCGATCTGGCCGAGGTCGATCGTGAAGGAGGCGGGCACCGACACGCCACCCGCCGTCGCCGTGAACGTGACGGTCGGCGTCTGCGTGCCGAACGGAACCGAGAGCGTCGCGTTGGTCGGCGCGATGGCGAGCGGGCCGCTCGGCACGCCCGAGCCTCCATCGCCGAGCAAGCCCGGACCGTCGGCGCCGCCCTTGCTGCCGTCGCCCGCGGTGCCGGCGTCGTCGCCGTTTCCCGGCGAGAAGTTGCTGCCGCCGTGGCTGCCGCAGGCTCCGGCGAGCCCCGCGACGAGGAGAGCGACGAAGAGGAGAAAGCTGATCCGAGGCAGGCGTGCGGGCGACATGCGGTGCCCTCAGTTAACCACGCTGGTCTGCCCGAGGCTCATTCTTCCAGTGAGGCTGGCGCGGCCCGGAGGCCCCGGGCTGCCGGCGCCATCGCTCCTCGGCTATCCTCTTCCCCCATGGGAACCCCGCTGCGGGAGAAGCTCGGCTCCGTCCCCACGAGCCTCTACGTCCGCACGATGAACCGGGCGCTCCACGCCTTCGCCCGCGTGCGGTACGCGATGCCCGACGCGCGACCGTCGCGGTTCCAGCTCCGGCTCGAGCGCGACCTCGTCTACGGCTCGCGGGACGTCCCCGAGCACCGCCTCGACGCGTACATCCCGACCCACGCGCGCACGCCCACGCCGGTCGTCATGTACGTGCACGGCGGCGGCTTTCGCATGCTCTCGAAGGACACGCACCGCGTCATGGCCCTCGCCATCGCGCGCGCGGGGTACCTCCTCTTCAACATCAACTACCGGCTCGGGCCTCGCCACCGGTACCCGGCGCCGCTCGAGGACGCGAGCCGCGCGCTCCTCTGGGTGAAGGAGAGCTGCGCGCGCTACGGCGGCGACCCCTCGCGCATCGCCCTCGCCGGCGAGAGCGCGGGGGGCAACCTCGTCACCGCGCTCGCGGTGGAGACGTCGTGGCGCCGGCCCGAGGGGTTCGCGCGGCGCGTCTTCGACGCCGACATCGGGCTCCGCGCGGTCATCGCCACCTACGGCTTCCTCGACCTCGGGCACACCGACGAGTACCTGAAGCACCCGCGCATGTCGGCGTGGACGAAGCGGCTGCTCCTCGACGCCGCCCGCTCCTACGTGGGCCGCGACGTCGGCTCGGCGGCGAAGGCGTTCCCCCTCACGAGCCCTCTCCGCATCATCGAGGGCGGCGCGCCGGAGCGCCCCTTGCCGCCGTTCTTCGCGTCGGTGGGGACGCGCGATCCGCTGCTCCGGTGCTCCAAGCGCCTCAAGGCCGCCCTCGATCGCCTCGGCACCGAGTGCGAGCTGCACCTGTCGCCGGGCGAGATCCACGGCTACGACGCGATGGTCTGGCGCCCGCGCGCGCGGGCGAAATGGGTCGCGGCGGCGGCGTTCCTCGATCGCCACCTGGCCGCGTCCCGGCGGGACGACGGAGAGGACGTGCGCGCCGCCGTGTAGTAAGCACGACTATCGGGATGTCGATGCCGGAGAGAGTCGCCGAGAGCTCCAACGCCGTGACGCAGGGCATCCGCGTGAACGTGCGCAGCCAGTACGTCGCGGATCAGTCGGTGCCGCTCGCGCAGCGCTACGTGTTCGCGTACACGGTGCGCATCGCCAACGAGGGGGGCGAGCCGGCGCAGCTGAAGACGCGCCACTGGATCATCACCGACGGCGCCGGCAAGGTCGAAGAGGTGAAGGGCCCGGGGGTCATCGGGCAGACGCCGCTGCTGCGGCCCGGCGAGCACTTCGAGTACACGAGCGGGTGCATCCTGCAGACGCCGCGCGGCGAGATGCGCGGCACGTACCAGATGTTCCGGCCCGACGGCAGCTCGTTCGACGCGACGATCGCGCCGTTCCTCCTCGCGCTCCCTCACTCGCTCAACTGATCACCACCATGGACGAGCCCACCTACCAGAAGCTGGCCGACGCCGCCTTTCGCGCCATCGGGGACGCGTTCGAGAACGTCGACCCCGACGTCGTCGACTGCGAGCAGGCCGGCGACGTCGTGACGCTCACCCTCCGCGGCGGCAAGCGGTGCATCGTCAACACGCAGCGGCCGACGCGCCAGATCTGGCTCGCCGCGAACGCGCAGGCCTGGCACTTCTCGTGGGACGAGGCGAAGAAGGCGTGGCTCGACGACAAGGGACGCCCGGGCGATCTCTACGTGACGATCGCGCGCATCGTGAAGGACGCCACGGGCGCCGACGTGACCTTCGCATGACGACGGCGTACGAGGTCCTCGGCGAGGCGAAGGTCCGCGCCATCCTCCAGGCCCTCTACGACCAGCTCTTCGTCGATCCGATGGTGGGCTTCCTCTTCGCGGGGAAGGACAAGGCGCACATCGTCTCGCAGCAGGTGATCTTCACGTGCGCCTTCCTCGGCGGCCCGCAGCGGTACACCGGCAAGCCGCTCCCCGAGGCCCACGCCGCGCTCCCGCTCCTGCCCGGCCACTTCGACCGGCGGCACCACGTGCTCGCGACCCTGCTCGAGCAGCACGGCGTGCCCGACGAGGTGAAGCGCGCCTGGCTCCGCATCGACGAGAGCCTGCGGCCGAGCGTGCTCGCGGCTGGGGCAGAAGCGCGCGAAAAGACGCGCGACTGAGGACGGCGGCCCTCACATTCACGTGCAACTTTTCCGCCCGAACGAAGTTTCTGGCCTTCTCCTCCGCCGGGTGTCAATCGGTGTGCGATGAGCGAGGCCAACGCAGTCTTTCTCGATTCGGAGCTCCTCAACGACGCCGAGGCGACCAACCAGCGACCGAGCCTGTCGCCGGACGGCGCGGAGCTGAAGGCGGCGCGCCTGCCGTCCATCACGCCGCCGCCGCCGATCCACACCGTCGGCATCGCGACGCTGCCGCCCGTGAGCATCCCGCCCGCCAGCAAGGCGCCCGCGTTCGTGCACGACGCCAACGGAACAGGCACGACGCGGTTCACGAGCGAGGCTCCCGGTCGCTATGCGAGCGAGGCCCCCGCGCCGTCCACGAAGCCCTCGTGGCTCCAGGCGCTCCTGACGTCCACGTTCCCGCCCCCCTCGGCGTTGCCCCACGCGGGAGCCGCCGCGCCCATCTCGATGCAGACCGCCGGCACCGTCTTCGCCGGCATGGGCCTCCTCTTCGCGATCGTGGCCCTCGTCACCGGTCTCCGTGGCATGCCCGCCGAGTCCACCGAGGCGCCCGTGGTCGTCGCGGCGTACATCATCGCGCGCACCCTCGTGGCCCTCGGGGCGGGAGCCCTGAGCTTCGCGATGTTCCGGCAGGCCGAGCGCCTGCTCGTGCAGCACCCGCCGCAGCGCTGAGCCCTGGGAGGCGCGAGAGGACCGGTTTCGCCGCGGAGGGAACCATGTTCGCGGCGGAGCAAACCGTGTTCGCCGCGGAGCAAACTGGTTTCGCCGCGCGCCGAACCATGTTCGCGGCGGAGCAAACCGGTTTCGCCGCGCGCCGAACCATGTTCGCGGCGGAGCAAACCGGTTTCGCGGCCGACAAAGCTGGTTCATGCGCGGAGGGAGCCGCTTCCCTCGGCGCGTGAACCATGTTCGCCGCGCAGAAGAGCGCTCCTCCG
>JBEKGQ010000246.1:0-9148 GCA_050012715.1 Polyangiaceae bacterium | reverse complement strand
CGAGTCGGCCCATCGAAGGCCATGAGGAGAGGCGGCCAGCAGGGCGCGCCACACCGGGACGGCCGCCACGCGCTCGCCTTTCATGACGTGGGCATCGGCGAGGGCGAGCCTCGCCTCGTCCCGCGCCCCGAAATCGTCCCCGGCGGCGCGAAGGCGAGCGAGCGCGTCGTCCTGCCTCCCCATCCGGAGCAGCGCCTGGGCGTCGCGGAGCGCGGCGTACGGCGCCAGCGGGCAGGGCGTCCCCGCGTCGTCGGCGACGGAGAGGGCGCGCTCGAAAGCCGCCGAGGCTTCGCTCGCCTCGCTGGCGTCGCCGTGGAGGCGACCCGAGACGTAGGCCCACGCGCAGGCCTGAGCCGCGGACAGCGACGCCGTGGCCCGGGCCGCGTCGACCGCGCGCGCGGCCCCCGCGGGATCGTGCTCGCGCTCCCGCGCCCGAGCCGCGGCCAGGCGCGGATCGTCCAGGACGGGGGTGAGCAAGGGCATCCCCGCGGTGGTGGCCGCCTCGACCGTGGTGCTCGCGTCGACCGTGATCAACGCCGTCGCCGGCTCCACGCTGACCGCCGACGCGGGCTCCGCTGGCGGTCGCGCCTCCGGTGCGCTCCCGCCGCGACACGCGCCGAGGCCCAGCACGCACGCGAGCCCCGCGACCGCCCCGACCGACCTGCGCGTGGCTGGACTCATCGTGGCTTGCGACGGAACGCCTCTTCCGCCGCCTCTTCTTCCCGCGCTTCGGCCTTCTTCCGGAGCGAAGCGTCCCAGCGCGCGCGGTCCGCGGCGACGACCTCCACGTCCGCCTTTCGCGACGCCACCTCACCTTGCGCCGTTTGCTCGACCTCCCTGGCGCGGGTCTCGGCACCATGGGCGCGCTCCAGCGCCGACGACAGGGTCGCCCCCTCCGACGCCACCCGCGTCTCCCACGCGCCCGCGCGCGCCAGGTCCCCGACGCGGAGCGCCCCGTGCGCGAGGGCCTCCCGCTCGGCGTCGCGCACGCGCGCCGCCGCCACCTCGTGGGCCTCTCGTCGCTTCTCGGCCTCGTGTCGATCCCGCTCGGCCGCGTCTCGTCCGGCGACGGCGACCGCCAGCCCGCGGACCGCGGCGTTCGCCTGGTCCGCCCGGACCTCGGCGAGCGGCTCGAGCGGATACCGCGGAGGGCGCATGGCCGCCGGAAGCATACCTCAAGCAGACCTCGACGGTTGCCGCGGGCCGGCGCGTGAGCGACGTTCCCCGCATGCTGCGCGCCCGCATCTGCGACCCTGCGGGGCCTTCGTGGTGGCGCGTGGCGACCTCGGTGGGACTGCTCCCGCTCGCCCTCCTCGGCCTGGCCTCCCCCGGGTCGACCACGGCGCGGGCCGTGACGATGCTCCTCGGCATCGCCTGGCTGGTCGTGGGACGCCTGGTCGTCCCGCGGCTGCGGCCCGGCACCGCCGCCATCGACCTCGAAGCGGGGGCCCTCCGCGTGACGAGGGCCGGCTTCATGTCGCAGCGCATCGTGGCGGCGGACGTGCGCGCGGCCTCGACCGCCGAGCTCCCCGGCGGAGAATGCTCGCTGGCGATCGTTCGCCACGAGACGGGCGACCCTCCCTTGTGGCTCGAGCTCGCCACCCGGAACGATCTCGACCAGGTCCGGCGTGCCCTCGGCATCGGACACGGGGGCTTCGGCGTGCTCCGGTGGCCGCCGGAGCGCGGCGGGTTCCACAACCGGCCCTCCGTCGCGGACGCGGTGGCCAGCGTCGGCTGGCTGGCCCTCATCGCGGCCGCGTGGCTCGGGGCGCCGGTGGTCGCCCTGTGGCTCGCCATCCCGACGATATTCCTGACCCTGGGGGCGGTGGTCCGCGCCGCGACGTCCCGCCAGGAGCAGCAGCGCGTGCTGCTGGCGCCGCAGGGGCTGCACGTCGTCATCGACGCGCATCACGCGCTCTTGCCGTGGAACACGGTGATCGACGCGAAGGTCGATGGGACCTCGCTGTCCATCGCGACGCGCAACGGCGCCGAGGTGGTCCCGACGCGGTCCGCGCTGCCGGCCGAGCGCGAGCACCTCGCGGCGCAGGTCCGCTCCGCGGTGGCGAGGTCGCGAGGCGAAGGGCCGCTCCCGCCCGAGCTCCCGGCCGTCCTCGCCGTCCTGTCCCGACGCGACGAGGGGCGGCGGGCGTGGCTGGAGCGCGTGGACGCGACCGCGGCCTCGCTGGCGCAGGGGGACGGTTACCGGCACGCCGGCATCGCGGCGAACGACCTGTGGGCGGCGCTCGACAGCCCCGACGCGCCGCCGAGCCTCCGCGCCGCGGCCGCGCGCATCCTCGCCAGAATCGCCCCCGACGAAGCCGGCGCCCGCATCGCCAAGGCGCTGGCGACCGAGCACGACCGCGACACACGCCAGCACATCCGCGTGGCCCTCGAGGAGGACGTCGAGGTGGCCGCGGCCGAGCTCGACCGGCTCGAGCGACGAAGCCGGACCTAAGTGGACCCCGACCACTCCTGGAGCGACCGCACACGCACGACCGGCTCGCCCTGCGAGGCCTCGAGCGCATCGCACGCCGCGAGGGCCGCGGCCATGGTCGTGAAGTAGGGGATGTTGGCGAGGAGCGTCTGGCGGCGGAGCGAGTAGCTGTCGCGAACTTCCTTCGCGCCCATCGTGGTGTTGACGACGATGGCGACCGTCCCCCCGCGGATGATGTCGACGACGTCGGGCGTGCCCTGCTTCACCTTCTGCACGACCTCGACCGGTACGCGCGCCCGCGAGAGCGCGGCGGCGGTCCCCTTGGTCGCGAGGATGTCGAAGCCGAGGGCCCGCAGGCGGCGGCCGATGTGCGTCGCCGCGGGCTTGTCCTCGTCCTTCACGCTCACGAAGACGCAGCGCCGCTTGCCGCCCTTTTCGGGGACGCGAAGCTCGATGCCACTCGCGAGCATCGCCTTGCCGAAGGCCCGCGCGAAGGTCTCCGCGACGCCCATCACTTCGCCCGTCGAGCGCATCTCCGGACCCAGGATGGTGTCGGCTCCCGGGAACTTCGCGAACGGGAACACGCTCTCCTTCACCGACGTGTGACGCGGCACCGGCGCGTCCTGGACGCCCAGCTCGTCGAGCGTCTTGCCCACCATGAGCTTGGCGGCGAGCTTCGCGAGAGGGCGGCCGGTGGCCTTCGACACGAAGGGCACGGTGCGGCTGGCGCGCGGGTTGACCTCGAGGATGTAGACCTCGCCGCCCTTCACCGCGAACTGCACGTTCATGAGCCCCACCACGCCGAGCTCCAGCGCGAGCATGCGCGACTGCTCCTCGATGCTCAGCACGATCTCCGGAGGCAGGGAGTGCGGCGGCAGCACGCTGGAGCTGTCCCCCGAGTGCACGCCGGCTTCCTCGATGTGCTGCATCACCCCGCCGATCACGCAGCGCCGTCCGTCGGCGAGACAGTCGACGTCGACCTCGATCGCGTCCTTGAGGAACTCGTCGACGAGGATGGTCTGGGTCCCGGCCTCCTTCGCGGCGTCGAACGCGCGCGACACGAAGACCGCGAGCTCCTCCTGCGAGTACACGATCATCATCGCCCGCCCACCGAGCACGTAGCTGGGGCGAACGAGCACCGGAAAGCCGATCGACGCCGCGATCGTCGACGCCTCCTCCGGGGTGCGCGCCACGCCGCTCCGGGGCCGCTTCAGCGCCAGCTTGCCGAGGACCTCGTCGAACCGTCCGCGATCTTCGGCACGGTCGATGGCGTCGGCGCTCGTCCCGAGGAGCCGGACGCCGCGCTTCTCGAGCGGGACCGCCAGCTTGAGCGGCGTCTGCCCGCCGAGCTGCACGATGACCCCCTCCGGCTTCTCTTCGGCGACGATGCCGAGCACGTCCTCCAGCGTCAGCGGCTCGAAGTAGAGGCGATCGCTGGTGTCGTAGTCCGTGGAGACGGTCTCCGGGTTGCAATTGACCATCACCGTCTCGAAGCCCATGTCGCGCAGGGCCATCACCGCGTGCACGCAGCAGTAGTCGAACTCGATCCCCTGCCCGATGCGGTTCGGGCCGCCCCCGAGGATGAGCACCTTGCGCCGCGTCGCCTCGGGCCGGGCCTCGCTCTCCGTCTCGTAGGTCGAGTAGAGATACGGCGTGTGGGCCACGAACTCCGCCGCGCACGTGTCGACGCGTGCGTAGACGGCGCGGGCCCCCTGCGACACGCGGTCGCCCCGCACGTCGTCCTCGCTTCTGCCCCCCAGCGATGCGAGCTGACGGTCGCTGAAGCCGAGGCGCTTGTAGGCGCGCATCGCCGCCGGCCCGGTCTCCCCGTGCTTGACCGCCTCCTCGGCGGCGACGATGCGACGCACGTGGGCGAGAAACCAGGGGTCGATGGCGCTGCGCTCGTGGAGCTCCGCGTCCGTGAAGCCCACGCGCATCGCGTCCGCCACGTGAAAAAGGCGATCGGCCGTCGGCGTCGCCACGAGCTTCTCCAGGGCGGTGCGCGTCTCCAGCGGCGTCGGCGGCGGCCGCGTCCGAGGGACTTCCAGCTCGGGCGCGTCCATCGCGAGGTCGCGCTGGCGCTTCGGCTCGGCGAGCGTCCGGTAGTCGACGCGATCGAGCAACGACACCAGCCCGTCCTTGCCGGTCTCCAGCGATCGGGCGGCCTTCTGCAACGCCTCGCAGAACGTCCGCCCCATGCTCATCACCTCGCCCACGCTCTTCATCTGCGTGCCCAGCGTCTGGTCGGCGCCGGGGAACTTCTCGAAGGCGAAGCGCGGCCACTTGACGACGACATAGTCGATGACCGGCTCGAAGGCGGCGCTCGTGCGCGTGATGTCGTTCTGGAGCTCGTCGAGCGTGTAGCCGACGGCGAGCTTGGCCGCGATCTTCGCGATGGGATAGCCGGTGGCCTTGCTCGCGAGCGCCGATGACCGCGAGACGCGCGGGTTCATCTCGATGACGTGGGATCGCCCCGTCTTCGGGTCGACCGCGAACTGGACGTTGGCGCCGCCCGTCTCGACGCCGATCTCCGTCATCACCGCGCGCGCCGCGTCGCGCAGCTTCTGGTACTCGCGGTCGGTCAGCGTCATGGCCGGCGCGACCGTGATGGAGTCCCCGGTGTGGACGCCCATCGGATCGAGGTTCTCGATCGAGCAGACGACGATGAAGTTGTCGGCCCGATCGCGCATCACCTCGAGCTCGAACTCCTTCCACCCGAGGACGCTCTCCTCGATGAGCACCTCGTGCGTGGGCGACTGGGCGAGCGCCCAGCTGACCTTCTCGTCGAGCTCGGCCTCGGAGTACGCGATGCCTCCGCCCGAGCCGCCGAGCGTGAAGCTCGGGCGGAGGATCGCCGGGAAGCCCGTCTGCCGGACGACCGCCCATGCCTCCTCGACCGAGTGCGCGACGGCCGAGCGCGGACACGTCAGGCCGATCTTTTCCATCGCGACCTTGAAGAGGGCGCGATCCTCGGCCTTGGTGATCGACTCCGGTCGCGCGCCGAGCATCTCGACGCCGTAGCGCTCGAGCACCCCCTCGTCGCGCAGCTTCATCGCGAGGTTGAGCGCGGTCTGCCCCCCCAGGGTCGGCAGGATGGCCTGCGGCCGCTCGCGCTCGATGATCGCCGCCACCGTGCGCCACTCGAGGGGCTCGATGTAGGTCCGGAGCGCCAGCTCCGGATCGGTCATGATCGTCGCCGGGTTGGAGTTCACGAGGACGACGTCGAACCCCTCCTCGCGGAGCGACTTGGCCCCCTGGGTGCCCGAGTAGTCGAACTCACACGCCTGCCCGATGACGATGGGACCCGCACCGACGAGGAGGATGCGCTGCAGGTCGGTGCGACGAGGCATTCCGAGAATCGGCGATTAGCAGGTGCGGCGCCGGAGGGGTAGCGTCATCATCACGCCAGCCGCGGCCGAGCTACGCCATCTCTCCGGTACCGCGTGAAGAGGCGCCCCCACGACGTGGCCTTCTCCCACTCCGCGGCGATGCGCCGGTAGCGCAGCGGCCATTGCAGGTAGTCGTGGTTGAGCTCCGAGACGAAGATCGGCAACGCCACCAGCGGCGTTCGCATCACGAGGGGCTGCAGCGCCTTCGTCGGTCCGAACCACGCCAGCCACGCCAGCATTCCGTGCAGGTTCTTGCCGACGCGGAAACCCCAGCGCTCCTCGGCGGCATCCGTGTCGCCGGTGATCGCGATGTCGCGCGGGTCGCCGACGCCGAGGCCGCGCTCGTGGGCGAGACGGATGTACCGGATCGACATCGGGTCGACCCCCATGATGCGCGCGGACACGGCGTCGATGGCCACCTGATCGTCCGACGCGAGGATGACGTTCTTGACGACCGGCACCATCGTGCGAGGCCCCGGCCCGTTACCCGCGGTGGTTCCATCCATCAGCGCGAAGACGCCGGTGTGAATCTCCTTCTGGATGGCGAGGAGGTCGACGAGCGTCTCGTGGATCCAGGTGTGCGTGTAGTGACGATGCGTGTTGAGGAGGCCGCCGAAGGCGTTCTTCATCGCGCCCGTCGTCGTCGTGTAGAGGTGCATCTTCATCGTCGGCAGATGGACGATGTTCTTTCCCGGGAAGTAGTCCGGGATGTGAAGGCCATCGGGGAAGATCCGGTCGAGGACGAGCAGCGGCTTCTTCGGCGCGAAGGGGATCCACGTCATGTCCCCGGGCTCGAAGTTGTATTTCACCGGGATGCCGTGGTGCCGGAAGATGGGCAGGTAGCCGTTCAGGTCCTCGCCCTTGAAGGCGTCGATGACGACGGTCTTGTTCTGGACGCAGACGAGGTCGCCGAAGCCGGCCTCCCGCAGCGCGAGGATGGTGCCTTCGAGCTGCCACGGCGTCGTGTTCGCGCTGGGCATCGGGAAGTGCCACGAGATATTGTCTTTGAGGATCGTGGTCGCGCCGGGATCGAGCGCCGCCTTCCCCCCGCCCAGCTCGAAGAGCCGCCCGTAGTCGTCGAGGGCGGTGTCGGGTGTGGTGCGGAGGATGGCGACGCGTGCTCGCATGCCGCCGGGAACGCCGGGCGACCTTGCCGCATATCGCTCCAGCTCGAGCGGAGGCGATTTTCACACGCCTGACAGCGTTGTCGTGGTGAGTGCAGCGGAGCCAGCGCGGAAAGCCCGTCTTCTCGGGCCCCTTCGCCAGCCTGTCATCGGAGGGCACGCTGGTTGCTCTTCGTGTCCGGCTGCGTGAGTCGACTTGGCTTTGCTTAGCTTTGCGCTCGAGGAGGCTGACGTCAAAGCGGCAACCGGCTGCGCGTTGCCTCGGCACCGACGACACGACGTCAAACGACCGCCCCACCGGAATGGCCCGACCGTGACGAGCGCTTTCACGGCCGAGGTGCTCGACATGAATCGTCCCGTCTTCGTTCGTCGTACCGTCTTCGGATTGGCCCTCGCCGGCGTCGCGGCGCTGGCCTCGACCGCCGGTCCGGCTTTCGCCCAGGACCACGCTTCGCGGCTCCCCGCGGAGCTCTACGCCGCGTGCGCGTCGAAGAGCGCCGGCACGGCGTGCACCGCGGCGCTTCGCGGACGCGAGCTGCACGGCGTCTGCTCGTCGGACCGCAACGAACCGGCGCTCTCCTGCCGCCCCGCTCCGCCGCGACCGCGCAGCTGACGGCACCGTAGTACGGTGCGTTCTCGGACGTGCCGTCATGAGAACCCGTCGTCTCATCATCGCGCTGTTGGTTCCGCTGTCTCCGCTGGCCGCGCTGCTCGTCCCGGCCGCATGCCAGCCCCGCGGGCCCGCGCTCCCGCCGCCCGCTTCGTCGGCGGTCGCCTCGAGCTTGAGCGACGCTCCGAACCTGATCCCGCCGCCCGTCGTCAACCCGCCGATCCCTCGCGACCTCAAGGCGCTGCTCGCCGCCCCGAAGAGACCACACTGCCCTCCTCACGAGGTCGCGCCCGGCGTCTGGGTTCGCTTCCACTGCGGCGCGTTCGCCGCCGTCGCCAACGCACGCCAGGCCGATCCGGCCAAGCTTCGGCTGCTCGAGCGCGGACGTCTCCACCTCGACACCGCTACCGCCGACGGCGGCGGCGCGTGGCAAGGCGATGGCGGCATGACGGACGAGGCCTGGCGCAGGGTCATCCCGCACTACGTCGACCACCGCAAGATCGGCACCGAAGGCCCGGTGATGAACCAGGCGCAGGTCGGGTGCTGCTCGGCCTTCTCGCTCGCCGCGGCGCTGGACAACGCCATTCTTCGCCAGCAGAAGAAGGATGCGCTCTCGCCGATGCACATCTGGTCGCACTACTTCACGCCGGGCATGTCACCGGCGAGCACGAAGAACCAGGGACGCCCGCTCGCGGTCCTCGCCGTGTGGCCCTACGACGAGGTGACCGCCTGCAAGATCAGCCAGGAGCAGGACGCCTGCGAGACGTACTACCACGTGCAGAAGGAGCAGCCGCCGTGGGAGCCCGCGATCCGGGAGAAGCTCGCGGACGCAGACGCGCACGGCACCTGGCGCCTCACGTCTGTGACCTGTGTCACCGGCACCCTGTGCAACTCGAACACGCCGCAGGGTCGGAGCGATCCGGCGATCGTGGCGGCGTACCTCTCGACGGGGGCCGACCTCTGGGCCGCGATGTGGATCGACGAGCAGGCCTGGTACCACCCGGCGAGCGGGACGATCCCCGACTACTCGGTTCCCGCCGATGCCATCGCGAACGGCACGGGCGAGGGCCACGGCGTCATCTTCTCCGGATACGACTGGCGCCACGGCGCGCTGCGGTTCCTCATCCACAACAGCTGGGGCGAGACCTGGGGCGACCAGGGCTACGCGTGGATCTCGGCCGCGATGGTCGAGAAGTACCTGCAGCAGGCCTACAAGGTGACGGTGGAGAACCTCACGGCGCCTCCGCCGAAGCCCGGCCAGCCCAACGCGCTTACGGACGACGATTGCCCCGAGGACCAGCTGGTCGACTCGGTGACCGGCGGATGCGCGCCGATCTGCCCGGGCGACCTTCGCCAGGCCAACGGGAAGTGCGCGACCGTAGACGCAGGGGCGCGCTGATCGCGCACGCGCGCCCGGTCGGCCGATCACATGCAGCCGCTGAGGCACGTGTAGTAGGCGACGCAGTTGGGGTCGGCTTCGCAGGCCATCGAGACGGGCGTGTAGCACTCGCCCGGATCGCCCATGCTCCCGGTCGCGTCGGTGAGGCACTTGTCGCAGGTCGCGTCGGGCAATGCGGTCCCGGCGCAGGTC
>JBEKGQ010000245.1:0-9152 GCA_050012715.1 Polyangiaceae bacterium | reverse complement strand
GCCGCGCACGCGGGGAGCACCTACGTCTTCACGCTCGATACGCCGGACGGCACCCTGACGCGGCTCGATCCGTACTGCCGCGAGCTCGATGGCTCCTCGTGCCTGGTGAAGGATCCGTCGACCTACCCCTGGACGACGCCGTCCTTCACGCGCCCGGCTCGCACCGAGGCCGTCGTCTACGAGCTCCACGTCGGGAGCTTCTCCGTGCCGAGCGGCGCCGCCTACGGCACGTTCGCATCGGTGGCGAGCGCGCTGCCGCAGCTCGCCGATCTGGGCGTGAACGTCGTAGAGCTCATGCCGGTGCAAGACTTCGGTAGCGGCCCCGAGGGGTGGGGCTACGACCCGCAGCTCTACTTCGCCCCGAAGGCGAGCTACGGCTCGTCCGACGACCTTCGCGCGCTCGTCGACGCGGCGCACGGCCTCGGCATCGCGGTGTGGATGGATACCGTGGTGAACCACACCGACGGCTACAGCAAGGCGCCGCTCATCTGCTTCGACGGGAACTGCCCCGACGGCGGCGACGGCATCTACTTCTTCCCCGCCGGCATGTACGCGATGACCCCGTGGGGTCCTCGCCCGGACTACCCCGATCCGCACGTGCTCTCGATGCTCCTCGCGTCCGCGAGCACGTGGATGAACGAGTTCCACGGCGACGGCTTCCGGTGGGACTCGGTCTCGAACATCCGCGCCGTCATGGCGATGGGGACGGTGCCCGGCGGACAGGCGCTGCTCACCCAGGTAAACGATCAGATCCACGCCGGCGGCGGCTTCAGCGTGGCGGAGGATCTGCAAGGGTACGCCGCCATCACGCAGCCCACGTCGAGCGGAGGGTTCGGCTTCGACGCCCAGTGGGACGGCTTCGGATACACGATCGACGCCCAGCTCGCGCTGCCGTCCGATTCGAGCCGCGATCTCGGCCAGGTGGTCGGTGCCCTCACGAGCAGCTACGACGGCGACGGGTACGCGCGCCTCCTCTTCACCGAGGATCACGACACCGTGGGCAACGGCGGCTCGCGCCTCCCGAATCAGATCGACGCGTCCGATCCGACGAGCTACGCGGCGCGAAAGCTCTCGATTGCCGGCGCGGTCATGCTGCTCACGGCGCCCGGGGTGCCGATGCTCTTCATGGGCCAGGAGTCGCTCGCGCTGGGGACGTTCCTGGATCCGCCGGATCCGCTTGCGCCGCCGACGGCGCAAGGCCTGCAGATCCGTGCGTTCTACAAGGACATGATCCGGCTGCGGTTGAACCTGGACGGCGCGTCGGGAGGGCTCGGGGACGCGAACATCGAGGTCTTCCAGCAGAACGACGCGGCGAAGGTCGTCGCCTACCGGCGATACGGCGCCTCGGGAGAGGATGTGACCGTCGTCGTGAACCTGATGAACCAGGCGTACACCGAGTACGACGTCGGCATCTCGGATGCCGGGCCGTGGCGCATCCGGCTCAATACCGACTCGACCGCCTACAGCAGCGACTTCGCGGCGGGGGAGACGGGCAGCGTGACGGCGCGGCTGGGGACGAAGGACGGGAAGCCGTACACGCTGCCGCTGGAGCTCGGGGCGTACAGCTGCATGGTCATCACGAGGTAGCGGAGCCTCTAGCTCGTGAGCGCCGTCTCCGGTCGCCCCACCGGTGGCACCGCTCCCGCGGACGCGGCCACCGCCCTCGCGAGCTCCTCGAATGCCGGCTGAACGCAGCTCGCGAGGTCCCACAGATCCGGCACTGCATTGGCCGCCGCGTTGAAGCCGAAGTCGAGCGACCCCATGTAGCTCAGCACCGTGATGTTCAGCCCGGCGCCCTCGAAGACGGGCCCCATGGGATACGCCGCCACGAGCTCCGCGCCGGCGAGGTAGAGCGGAAACGGCGGCCCCGGCACGTTGGAGATGACGAGGTTGTGCACCGGGCGGTGGCGGTCCGCGAGCTTCATGCGCGCGTAGAGGCGCGCGGCGAGGGAGAACATCGTGGGCGCGGCGAACTCCGCCCAGTTCTGGAGCATGTCCGCGCCGATGGCGTTGTGCTCCTCCTTCGCGCCGCGCGTGACGCTCTGGATGGCCCGGAGCCGTTCGAGCGGGTCCGCGACGTTGGTCGCGAGCGACGTGAACATCGCCGAGACGCGGTTGGCCGAAGGCTTGGCCGAGAGAGAGGCTCCGTCGCGCACCGAGATGGGACACACCGCCATGAGCGACTGGGCCGGAAGCTCCCCGTGGCCGAGGAGGTAGCGACGTAGCGTGCCCGCGCAGAGCGCGAGGACCACGTCGTTCACGGTGACGCCGGTGGCCTTGCGGATGGACTTCACGTCGGCCAGCGGCACGCGTGCGAAGGCCACGCTGCGACGCGCGGTGATGGCGCCGTTGAAGCGCGTGCGCGGCGCGGTCAGCGGCGTTCCTCCCGCAGAGACGGCGGGATCGCGCCGGCGTCGCACGATGTCGGCCACGACCCCCACCGTGCGGCGGGCGAGCTGCGCCATCTCGAGTGGCATCCGCAGGCGCGACGCGACCGCGTGGCGCACGAGCTCCGTCTCGGTCGGGACGTGCTCCGGCGGGGCCGGCGCGGCCGGCGGAGGGGTCGCCGCCGCGCGATCGACGCTGAAGAGGTGAACCAGGAGCTCCGCGCCCGAGGCTCCGTCCACCGCGCAGTGGTGCACCTTGGTGAGGAAGGCGAAGCGACCGTCGGCGAGCCCCTCGATGACCCACGCCTCCCAGAGAGGCCGGCCTCGGTCGAGCGGGGTGCTGTTGATGCGACCACACACCGCGGCGAGCTCGCGAGGCCCGCCGGGCGCGGGGCACGAGATCCGCCGGACGTGGTGGATGATGTCGAAGTCGGGGTCCTCCACCCAGATCGGGTGGTGCAGATCGAAGGGCACGCGCACGAGGCGCCGGTGGAACGGCGGGAGCAGGTGCAGCCGGCTCGCGACGAGGTCCTGGATCTTCTCGAACGAGTAGCCGCCCGGCATCCCGCTGGGATCGAGCACCGCCGCGACCGACACGTGCATGTGCTGCACGGGCGTCTCGAAGTAGAGGAAGGTGGCGTCGAGCCCGGACAGGCGTTCCATGCCTGAAATAGAACATGTTTCACTGACCCCGGCGAGGGGCGCGGGCGACTTTTCTCGCGGTGTCCCTCAGAACGCTTGCAGACCGAGGACGCTCCCGGCGATCCCGCTCATCCCCGCCAGGCCCGGTCCCGATCCTCCTGCCCCGCCGAGGCCGCCGGTCCCCTGCTGGATCGTGTACTGCCCGAGCGACCCGACCCCGCCCAGCGTGGCGACGGCGATGGACGGTCCGCCGTTCCCGCCCGCGCCCCCGCCGCCGGGGCCCCCGTTGCCGCCGTTGCCACCGGCACCGCCCGCTCCGGAGCTGTACGAGATCGCCCCGCACGTCTGCGTCACCGCCGGTCCCGGGCCGGCATCCAGCGTCATGCCCCCGGGGCTTCCCGAGCCGCCGAGCCCACCGGCCCCGCCCACGCCCCCGTGCCCGCCAACGACCGTCACGGTCTGGAACGTCGGCTGCGAGTCCTCGACGAGCACGGCGATGGAAGCGCCGCCCGCGCCTCCGCCGGCACCACCGGTCCCCGAGCATCCGCCCGGCGCGCCGGCCGCACCCTGTCCCCCGAGGAGCGTGCCGCAGCCGAAGCACGCCGCGATCTTCTTCGTGCCCCCCGAGCCGCCGCCCCCTCCGCCGGTGCCGTTCGTGCCGCTCGCGCCGGGGCCCCCCGTCGAGCCGACCCAGGATCCGGTCGCGAAGCTCCCGACCGTGTCGGTCGCCGGTGTGCCTCCTGCTCCCGGGCTCCCGTTGCCGCCGGCCGTTCCCCCCGTCCCGTCGCTCACGCCTTCGGAGCCCACGAGAGGGCACGCGCTCGGGCAGTCGTTGCTCCCGCCCGCGCCGCCGTCACCCCCGTTGATGGGATCCCCACCGGCGAGACCACCGGTACCGTTCGCGGAGTCGCAGTCCGTGGCCACGCCACCTTGCCCACCGGCCGCCGTGCACGTGTTGTTCGGCCCGGTCGCTCCCACCGCCCCCTGGGCCCCGGTGCCTCCGACGACGGTGGCGTTGGACACGACGAGCTGGGTGCCGGAGCTCGCGATCGAGAGGGCGACGCTGACCTGTCCACCATCGGCCGTCGTGAGGTCGGGCCCTTGCACCGTGACCCCGTCGACGGTCGTGGCCGACAGGAGGCCGCTGGCCACCACGGTGGGCTCGAAATTGGAGGACTCGACGATGACGGCGTGGTTGGCCGCGTCGCGCATCGAGAAGTCGGTCGAGTAGCCACCGTAGAGAGAGACGCCGCCCACGAGCTTCAGCGCCTCGGCGTAGTGGCCTTCGGCGATCTTCACGACGCACGGGCCCCCGAGGCACGAGGTGGCCAGGGTGATGCCGTTGCCGATGGTCTGGACCGCGTCGCTCGGCGAGGTCCCCATCGCGAGATCGGACCCCGTGGTCGAGACGTAGATGGCGGGCCCGAGCCCATCGCCGCCATCGCCCGACGCGTCGTCCCCGCCGTCGGAGGCGACGTAGGCGAGACCGGATCCCGTCGACGCGCACGCCCCGCCGGCACAAGCCCACGCCACGACGCTCGTGGCGACGATCCATCCCGGGACGCGCATGGCCCCCTCCTTGACGTCCGCGTACTCTAGAACATGTTCTATTCTTACGCACGTGCTACGTTGGGTCGTCGGATGAGCGCGCGCATCGTCGTCGACCGGGAGCTGTGCGAGTCGAACGCCGTCTGCGTCCGGACGGCGCCGGACCTCTTCGTCATCGACGAGAGCGACAAGATGCGGGTGCTCGTCGAAGAGCCCGCTGCGGACCAGATGGAGAAGGCACGCGCCGCGGTGCGGCGGTGCCCGAAGCGAGCGCTGTCGCTGATCGAGGGGTGACGGCCCGCTTCAGAGCTTGAAGACGCGGATAGCGTTGTCGCGCAGGAACTTCGGCCAGACGGCCTCCTTGAAGGGGACGTCCTGGAGCTCCTTGAAGATGCGCTCCAGCGTGAGGCCCATGGGGAAGTACCCCGCGTACATGATCTTGTCGGCGCCGCGCGTGTTCGCGTAGTCGATGATGGCCTTCGGGTAGTGGCGGGGCGCGAACGCGCTCGTCGAGTAGTAGAGGTTGGGCCACTTGAGCATGAGCTTCACCGCGAGGTCGGTCCACGGCTCGCAGCCATGCCGCGTGACGACGCGGAGGTCCGGGAAGAACCAGCACACCTCGTCGAGGAGCGCGACGTCCTGCACACCCATCGGGACGCGCGGCCCGGGGACGCCCGCGCAGATGCACACGGGAATGTCGAGCTCCACGCATTTGGCGTAGAGGGGATAGAACTTCTTGTCGTTGATGGGCACCTGCGGGCAGAGGCCGGCCGGGAACGCCGTCGCCGCCTTGACGCCGAGCTCGTCGTGCGCGCGCACGAGGGCGCGCACGTTCTCCATGCCGAGGTTCGGGTTCACCTCGAAGCTGCCGAAGAAGCGGTCCGGGTGGTCCTTCAGCGCCCGGCGCGCGTCCGAATCGCCGATACCCACGCCGATCATGGCCTTCTCGACGCCGTGCCGGTCCATCTCGTCGAGCGCGATGCCCACGTAGTCGTCCGACCGGCGCGTCGTCGGGATGTTCTTGAACATGTACTGGGCGGGGAAGTCGAACTGCTCGCGGCTCTCCCGGTCGAGCAGGAGCGGCTTCAAGAACTCGTACTTGCTCTTGAAGTCGTCGCTCGGGATCTGGAGCATGAGGTCGACGGCGCGGAGCCCGGCGGGGATGGGCATGGCTCCATTGTACGCCTTGCGTACCGAAGTGAAACATGTTCTATTCCGTGGCGCATGAGCACCGCGCGGGTCGTGCTGAACGCGCCGTACGTCCTCGAGTACACGTACCGGCGAAGCGTGGGGCCCGTGCTCGGGCAGTTCCTCGCGGGGTTGCGTGACGGGATCGTCCTCGGGGCGCGAACGCCCTCGGGGCGCGTCCTCGTCCCTCCGTCGGAGTACGACCCGGACACGGGCGAGCCGGTCGGCGACCTCGTCGAGGTCGGGACGTCGGGCGTCGTCACGACGTGGTCCTGGGTGGAGAGGCCGCGCGCGCGCCATCCCCTGGCGCACCCGTTCGCGTGGGCCCTGGTGAAGCTCGACCGCGCCGACACGCCGATGCTCCACGCCGTCGACGCCGGCTCGATCGAAACGATGAGGACGGGGATGCGCGTGCGCGTCCGCTGGCGCAAGGAGCGGGTCGGCGAGATCGGCGACATCGCGTGCTTCGAGCCGGAGGGGGCGTCGTGAGCGAGCCGGTGAAGCGCATCAAGGCGCCCGTGCGCCTCGAGTACACCGTGACGGCGGGAGCGACGCTCTCGCGGTTTCTCGCCGGTCTCGTCGAGGGCCGCATCCTCGGGCGCCGCTGTCCGAGCTGCCGCAAGGTCTACGTGCCCCCGCGCGGCGCGTGCCCGACGTGCGCGGTGCCTCCCGGCGATGAGGTCGTCGTGGCCGACGTGGGGACGGTGACGACGTTCTGCATCGTCAACGTGCCCTTCGAGGGGCAAACGATCAAGCTCCCCTACGTCTACGCGAGCATCCTCCTCGACGGCTCGGACATCCCGATGCTCCACCTCATCAACGCCCCCGCCGACGAGGCACGCATGGGCATGCGCGTGAAGGCCGAGTGGGCACCGCCCGGCGAGCGGCGACCGACCCTCGAGAGCATCCAGTGGTTCGTGCCGAACGGCGAGCCGGACGCGCCCTTCGAGTCGTACCAGGAGCACCTGTGATGCGAGCCGGCATGCGCGACGTCGCGGTGGTGTCCTTCGCGCGGCGCGTCGAGCCGCGCTTCGAGCTCGACGAGGTCGAGATGCTCGCGCCGTGCATCGCCGAGGCCCTCGCGGCGGCGAGCCTCGAGCGGCGCGACGTCGGCTTCACCGTGTCGGGGAGCTGCGACTACCTCGGGGGGCGCCCCTTCTCGTTCGTGATGGCGCTCGACGCGGTGGGCGCGTGGCCCCCCATCCGCGAGTCGCACGTCGAGATGGACGGCGCGTGGGCGCTCTACGAGGCGTGGGTGGCCCTTCAGCACGGCGACATCGACGTGGCTCTCGTCTACGCGTTCGGCCGGTCGTCGCAGGGGGAGCTCGCGGAGGTCCTCGGTGCGCAGCTCGACCCCTATACGGTCGCGCCGCTGGGGATCGACGCCACCAGCCTCGCCGCCCTCCAGGCCCGCGCGATGCTCGACGCGGGGCGCTGCACGGAGCGCGACATGGCCCTCGTCGCGGCCCGAAGGCGCGGCGGAGACGCCGACGCCCTCCTGAAGACCCCCTACGTGGCGGCTCCGCTCCGCGCGCACGACTGCGCCCCCTCGGCCGACGGCGTGGCGGCCGTCGTCCTCGTGGCGGGCGAGCGAGCACGCGCCTGCTGCGCGCGTCCGGCGTGGATCCGTGGCATCGACCACCGCGTCGAGCCGCACGCCCTCGGGAACCGGGACCTGACCCGCTCCTCGTCGACGACGGTCGCGGCCGAGAAGGCCGGCGTGGGCGAGGGTCGCGTCGACGTCGCCGAGATCGACGCTCCGTTCTCGCACCAGGAGCTCCTCGTGCGTAAGGCGCTGGGGCTCGGCGACGCGGTGACGACGAACCCGTCCGGCGGACCACTCGCGGGCTGGCCGTTCATCGTCTCGGGCTTGCTTCGGATCGGCGAGGCCTCCCGGCGCGTTCACGCGGGTGAAGCCTCGCGCGCCGTCGCGCACGCCACCTCGGGGCCGTGCCTGCAGCAGAACCTCGTGTGTGTCCTGGAGGCGGAGCAATGACCCTGCCCTGCGCCGTCATCGGCATCGGTCAGACCAAGCACGCGGCCAAGCGGGACGACGTCTCCATCCCGGGCCTCGTTCGCGAGGCGGCGATGCGCGCCCTCGAGGACGCGGAGCTCCGCTGGAGCGACGTCGACGCGGTCGTCCTCGGCAAGGCCCCCGACATGTTCGAGGGCGTGATGATGCCCGAGCTCCTCCTCGCCGATGCGCTCGGCGCGGCGGGCAAACCCATCCTGCGCGTCCACACCGCGGGCAGCGTCGGCGGCTCCACCGCCATCGTCGCCGCGCACCTCGTGCAGGCGGGGGTCCACGAGCGGGTGCTGACGGTCGCGTTCGAGAAGCAGTCGGAGAGCGACGCGATGTGGGCGCTCTCGCCGAAATATCCTTTCCAGCCTCCGCTCGTGGCCGGGGCCGGCGGCTTCTTCGCCCCGCTGATCCGCGCCTACATCAAGCGGTCGAACGCGCCCGCCGAGGTGGGCATGATGGTCGCGGTGAAGGACCGCCTGAACGCGCTCAAGAACCCCTACGCGCACCTCCACATGGGCGACATCTCGCTCGACACGGTGAAGGCGTCGCCCATGCTGTGGGACCCGGTCCGTTACCTCGAGACGTGCCCCTCGTCGGACGGCGCGTGCGCCATGGTCCTCGCCAGCGCGGGCGCCGCGAAGCGCGCGCCACGACCGCCGGCCTGGGTGCGCGGAACCGCCGTGCGCAGCGAGCCGACCCACTTCGCCGGACGCAACCAGGTCGACCCGCGCGCGGGACGCGACTGCGCCGCCGACGTCTACCGCCAGGCCGGCATCAAGAACCCGCGGGCCGAGCTCGACGTGGCGGAGATCTACGTCCCCTTCAGCTGGTTCGAGCCGATGTGGCTCGAGAACCTCGGCTTCGCCGCCGACGGCGAGGGATGGCGCATGACGGTGGAGGGCGCGACCGCGATCGACGGCGACCTGCCCATCAACCCGTCGGGCGGCGTGCTCTCGTCGAACCCCATCGGGGCGTCCGGGATGCTCCGCTTCGCCGAGGCCGCGCTCCAGGTTCGCGGGATGGCGGGGGACCACCAGATCGACGGCGCCAAGCTCGCCATGGGCCACGCCTACGGCGGCGCCTCGCAGTTCTTCGCCATGTGGGTCGTCGGCCGCGACGCGGGTTGAGCCGAGGGGAGCACCAGGGACATGGAATTCAACATCGCGGACCTCTTCGAGAGCCTCGCCGACAGCATTCCGGACCGGATGGCCCTCGTCTCGGGCGACCAGCGCTTCACCTTCGCCGAGCTCGACGCGCGCGCCAACCGCCTCGCCAACGCGCTCCGTGAGCTGGGCGTCGGCGCGGGCGACCACGTGGGCCTCAACCTCTACAACGGCAACCAGTTCCTCGAGGCGGCGCTGGCG